>JAFQKM010000036.1 GCA_017396925.1 Clostridia bacterium | reverse complement strand
TTAAACGCAGCAATTTCAATGATCTCGCAGCGAACAGGGCTTAGACCGGTGGTCTCAAGGTCAAAAACGATGATCTCGTCGTCCAGGGTGGCATTGGTCATGCCCTTGACAATGCCGCCATCAAGATCGTTAACAACATAAGCCTCAACACCATAGAGGACCTTGAAATCCTTATTGTCTTTTTTGATGGCAGAAGCCGCCTTCAGGGCATCGGGGAAAGACTGTACAACGCCGTGGTCGGTAACCGCAACGGCACGATGGCCCATGGAAGCCGCCAGTTTGATGACCTTCTGGGTATCGCAGATGCCGTCCATCGACGACATAACGGTATGCAGATGCAGCTCGACACGCTTCTCATCGGCTGTATCGGTGCGGTCTTTCTTTTTGTCCTTGATGATGGCGTAAGGGGTGATGATATTGTCGTTATCAAACTTGGAATAGCTGATGGTTCCCTGAACAACAACCACCTTGCCTTCCTTGATATTATCTTTAAAGGGAGGAACTTCTTCATCGGCAACAACTTTAACACATTTGATCGAGCCGCTGCCGTCGGTCATTTCAAAGCTGATGACCGTCTTGCCCTTACCGTTCAGCTTTTTAAGCTCGGTAGAGAAAATCTCACCCTTGACAGCAACCTTACCACTGTCAAGGGACAGATCACCAATCTTGAGCAGATCGCGTTTGACCGGCTTGCCGTAAATGATTTTGTCTTCATCCACCGGCGGCACATAGGGCGTTCCCTCAGGCTTTTGGGGGCGGAACTTATTGTATCCGCCGCCCCCATTGCCGCCGCTGCTCTGGGCCTTGGGTGCCGGTGCACTGATATGGGCAGTGGGCGGCGGTGCATCCTGCATCAGGCGTTCGATATCCTGCTCGCGGCGTGCATCGAAAGAAACGGCTTCTTTGAAGATGCTCAGCTGAACCCTTACCGGGCCAAGATTAAGCTCATGCACGATGTTCTGCAGTGCATTGGTCAGGTCATCGGCACGACAGGACCAGTCTTCCGAAATGCGGACAAACAGCTCGCCGCCTTCCAGACTGAAGCTCTGCTTATCGATGGCGATGGCCAACGACTTGTTGGTCTCGTTCAGCTTATCAAGGATCAGCTCCTCGGCATTCTTATTGCTGCCTTCGGCCACACGCAGCTGTACACTGCGGATATAATAGGTCTTGCGGATCAGCGCCGCTGCCTGATCCAGGGCTTCGGGCAACACTTCAACGCCCTCCTGCAGCAGGATCTCGACCGTGCCGTCGGAAGACAGAATGTTGATTTCATCTACCGGGAGATCAAAGACGTTGGTCTGTGGGGTGACCTCCCGGAAGATTTCTTTTAAAAGAGCGGTTTTCATACGGTCTCACCGGTCAGCAGTTCAACTTCGCGGATCAGTTCGTCGACCAGCTGAGCCTCGGGAACCTTGCGCAGGATCTCACCCTTGCGGATGATCAGACCTTCCCCTCTGCCGCCGCAGATGCCCAGATCGGCCTCACGAGCCTCACCGGGGCCATTGACAACACAGCCCATAACAGCGACTGTGATGCGGGATTTGACCTTCTGGAGCTTCTCTTCAACAGCCTTGGCAATGGGAATCAGATCAACGCAGGTACGGCCGCAGGTGGGACAGGAAACAATGGTAACGCCATCGGCATGCATCCCCAGCGCCTTGAGAATATCCTTTGCCGCATAGATTTCCTTAACAGGATCATCGGTCAGCGAGACGCGAATGGTATCGCCAATACCATCGCAGAGCAGTGCGCCAAAGGCAGCTGCCGACTTAATGGTGCCCATATACTGGCTGCCTGCCTCGGTAACGCCGAGGTGGAGCGGATAATCGCATTCCTTGGCCAGCATACGATAAGCTTCGATGGTGGAGAAAACATTGGAGGCCTTCAGCGACACACAGATGTTTTCAAAATTGCATTCCTGCAGCGCTTCGATGTTGCGGACGGCACTTCTGTAAAGGGTGTAAGGCGTGACGCCGTACTCCTCGCGAAGATCCTTATCGACCGAGCCGCCATTAACGCCGATGCGAATAGGAATATTCTTGTCCATGCAGGCATTGGCAACCTCGCGGATCTTCCACTTTTCGCCGATGTTGCCGGGATTGATGCGGATCTTATCGACGCCGCTTTCGGCAGCAGCCAGTGCCAGCTTGTAGTCAAAATGAATATCGGCGACCAGCGGCAGCCTGGTGCCCTTCTTGATCTCGGCCAGTGCCTGTGCAGCAGCCATATCCGGTACGGCCAGACGTGCGATCTCGCAGCCGGCCTCTTCCAGCGCGGCCAGCTGACGCAGGGATGCCTGAACGTCACGTGTATCGGTATTGAGCATCGACTGGATGGCAATGGGGCTGCCGCCGCCGATGGTGACCGAGCCGATCTGTATTTTCTTGGATGTTCTTTTCATATCTTTATTCTCCTCTACGCATAGGGTTTGTATAGGGCAATGGGCCGCAGAAATCTGCGGCCCTGAAGAATACAGGTTTAAGCGCGAATCAGGCGCATAATATCGTTATAAGTGACAAAAACAAAGAGCAGCAGCACCAGGAAAAGGCCGATATAGCTGCAATAGGTCTCCCACTTGGGGTCCAGCTTGCGGCGCATCACCAGTTCGATCAGCATGAAAAACAGCTTGCCGCCGTCCAGCCCCGGAATGGGCAGCATATTGACAAAGGAGAGATTGACCGAAATGTAGGCAACAAAATACCACATTTCCCGCATCGACTCCTCGGCGCGATTGGAGATCTCGGTGGCAATACCGACCGTACCCATCAGATCGCTGCCCTTGGCCTGACCGCCGATCAGCATACCAATGCTCTTGTAGGCCGACTGGAAAAAGCTAATGGCATTATTAAAGGCATATTTAACCTTGTCAAAGCCCTTCAGCTCTTCATAGCCAAAGCTGAGGCCATAGCGAAGCTGGCCATTGCCGTCATAGTCGCGGCGCTCCAGAGGAACATCTTCCAGCCGGATCTTCTCGCCATCACGCTCGATGACCAGGTCAAAGGGCTCATCCCCTGCCAGCTGCAGCGCCATGGAAACATCGTTATAGGTAAAGATGCGGAAGCCGTTGACCTTGACCAGACGGTCTCCTACGTGCAGTGTGTCTTCCAGCGGGAACCCCTCGGCAAACTCGGAAATCACCGGCTGTGCCACATGGGTTGCCGGAAGCATGACAAAGAGGACCAGCAACACACCGGTGACAAAGTTCATAAAGGAACCGGCTACAACGACCGTAAAACGGCGCAGCCAGCTGGCTTTCTGAAAACTGCCTTCATCCGAAAGCACTTCCTGCGGATCGATGCTTTCGGGCGGTTCTTCATTTTCATCCTTCATGACGACCGCACCGCCTACAGGCAGCAAACGAATGGCATAAAGGGTCTCGCCGATCTTTTTTTTAACAATGGCCGGACCAAAACCGATGGTAAACTCATAGACCGTGATGCCGGCCGATTTGGCGGCAATAAAATGTCCGAGTTCATGCACAAAAATGATCAGACCAAAAACGAGAATTGCATAAATCAGGGTCATGAATTAGCCTTTCTGCTGAATTGCTTTGCGGGCTGCGGCACGCGCCAGACGGTCGCTTTCAAGAATATCCTCAAAGCAGGGAGTCTCGATAAACTCAACCTGTTCCAGCGCCCCCGACACAATGGCGTGGATATCAAGGAATCCGATCTCATCACGAAGGAAAGCCGCAACGGCGATCTCGTTGGCGCCATTGATCACCGCACCGGTATTTCCGCCCTTTTCCGACGCCCATTCGCAAAGGGCCAGACAGGGGAAGTTTTCACGGTCGGGTGTGTAGAAGCTCAGATTGGAAAGCTTGAAGATATCCAGGGTATCGAAGGGATTGCGGACACGCTCGGGGTAATTGACGGCATACTGAATAGGCAGTCGCATATCGGTATTGCCCATCTGCGCGATTACCGAACCGTCGATAAACTTGACGGCCGAGTGAATGATGCTCTCGCGGTGAACGACTACATCGATGCGTGTGGCAGGGATATCAAAAAGCCAGGCAGCCTCGATGACCTCAAAGCCTTTGTTCATCATGGTGGAGGAATCGATGGTGATCTTGCTGCCCATGCTCCATGTGGGATGTTTGAGCGCATCTTTGGCGCGAACGCCGCCGAGCATCTTTTTATCCCAACCAAAGAAGGGGCCGCCCGAAGCCGTCAGAATCAGACGGTCGACCTCCTCCTTGCGGCCGGCCTGCAGGCACTGAAAGATGGCGCTGTGTTCCGAGTCGACCGGCAGAATGGGTACATTCTTCTCTTTTGCCGCATTCATAACAATGGAACCGGCGCAGACCAACGATTCCTTATTGGCAAGTGCCAGAGCTTTACAGCTATTGATTGCAGCCAGCGAAGGCTTAAGTCCGGCGATACCGGTGGCCGCGTTGATGACCATATTGGCTTCCTCGAAGGATGCCGCCTTCAGAACGGCTTCTTCGCCGCCTTCAACAATAGTTTCGGTATCGGCAACACGGGCTTTGAGAATCTTGGCAGCTTCAGGATCAAAGACCGCCGCATATGCAGGCTTAACCTGTCGGACCTGCTGCTCGGCCAAATCGATGTTGCTGCCGCAGGCCAACGCCGAAATGCGATAGCCCGCCATGGCCAGATCGATCGACTGTGTGCCGATCGAGCCGGTACTACCAATTATAGCAAGATTTTTCATGTTTATGCTCGCTCCTTTCGGTGCGTGGATGGTTGCGGATATTATTTGATGATCTGTGTGGCGATCAGATACAATTCAAAGATAGGTGCGGTAAACAGAATGCTGTCGAAACGGTCGAGCACGCCGCCGTGACCGGGAAACAGCTTGCCATAGTCCTTGATGCCGACATTACGCTTGATCAAAGACATGGACAGGTCGCCAAGCTGACCGGCTGCACCGCCGAGAATACCGCTGATAAACAGGGTAACCATCGACAGACCGACGCCATAATTATTGTTCATCACTGTGCCGAAAATGCACAGACCGACAGCAGCGCCCAGCAGACCGCCGATTGCACCTTCAATGGTCTTCTTGGGGCTGACATGAGGTGCCAGCTTGTGCTTGCCGCACAGACGGCCAGTAACATACGCCATAATGTCGCTGCCCCAGGCCGCGATGCAGGGCATCAGGACATAATACTTGCCCAGCTCACCTGCACTCATATAAATGCGCATCAGGCTTGCCATGAAGTAAGGCAGAACAAAGGCGCCCATGAAAGCCATGGCCAGCTTTTCAAATGTAACACGCTGATAATCGAAAATACCCATGACAAAAGCAACAAAGCCAAAGCCGAAGAGCACCAGAAGCTCGGCGCCTTTGAAAGGATGATAGGCTGTGCAGTAAGGAACCAGGCCGGCGGCAATTACACAGACCCACAGCAGCGGATGTCCCTTAAGCTTGCCGGTGTTGCCCAGCAGTTCGTAGGCCGAAATGGCCGACAGGGCGCAGAATGTGATGCCCAGCACCCAGGTGGGCAGGAAATACAGAATGGCGACCAGCAGCGCTACGCCGACAATGCTGGTTACAAGACGGATACCCATAGATTAAAGTCCTCCAAAACGTCTGTTTCTATGCCAGAAAGCACGGATGGCTTCGGCAAAAGCCGGGGCATCCATATCGGGCCACAGCTTATCTGTAAAGTAATATTCGCTGTAGGCGCTCTGCCACAGCAGGAAGTTAGAAACACGCAGTTCCCCACCCGGACGGATGATCAGATCGGGATCGGGCATATCGGCCGAATACATCAGACCGCAGAGATATTCATGGGTGATCTCTTCGGCTTTGATCTCCCCTGCCTGCACACGCTCGGCAGCCATGCGTGCCGCCCGTGCGATTTCCTGACGTCCGCCGTAATTGAGGCAGACATTGACGGTCAGTCCGCTGCATTTGCGGGAAAGCTCGGTGGTTTCGGCAATCAGCTTCTGCATTTTTTTAGGCAGAACGGAAACATCGCCAAAAAAGTTAAGGCGAATATTCTTCTCGACCATGCTGGAAATGGCTTCGCGCAGATACTTTTCCAACAGACCCATAATAACCGAAACCTCTTCGGCAGGACGTTTCCAGTTTTCGGTCGAGAATGCATAGACGGTAAAATACTCTACACCGATATCCGACATAAACTCGGCGGCACGGCGGAAGGTCTCGCTTCCCTCTTTATGACCAGCGGTACGGGGCAGACCGCGCTTTTTGGCCCAACGGCCGTTCCCATCCATAATGCAGGCGATATGCCTGGGCATATGCTGCAGTTCTTCGGGGGTAAAATATGTATTCTCTGTCATTATTTCTCCTATGACTGCATATGAGGCGGCGCACAGAACGGCACCGCCTCATATCTAAACATTTGCTCTTTTGGATTAAAGCTCCATGAGCTCCTTTTCCTTCTTGGAGGTTTCGGTGTCGATCTCCTTGCAGTACTTATCGGTAGCGTCCTGGATTTCCTTCTCGAGGACCTTCAGATCGTCCTCTGTGATCTCGCTCTTCTTCTGCTGCTTCTTGAAAGTATCAACAGCATCACGGCGGATATTACGGATAGCAACCTTGGCGTCCTCACCCATCTTCTTAACCTGCTTTGTCAGGTCCTTTCTGCGTTCCTCCGTCAGCTGGGGGAAGATCAGGCGGATAACGCTGCCGTCGTTCTGGGGGTTGATGCCCAGATCGGAAGCCATGATTGCCTTCTCGATGGCCTTCAGTGCGCTCTTGTCCCAGGGCTGGATAGCCAGCATTCTGGGTTCAGGAACACTGATGGATGCCAGCTGGTTGATGGGCATGGCGGAACCGTAGTGCTCGACAGTCAGCTTATCGAGAACACCGGGGTTGGCGCGGCCGGCGCGAACTGTAGCGAAATCGCTCTTCAGAACATCGATGGTCTTGCCCATCTTACTTGTATAAACTTCACATTCCTTATGCATAATGGATAATCCTCCCAATTTTATGTAATATTATTTTAAGCCTCGACGACTGTGCCGATATTCTCACCCATCAGAACGCGCTTGATGTTCTTGGGATCGGAAATGGCAAAGACCAGAACAGGCTTGTTATTGTCCATAGCCAGAGCTGTGGCAGTTGTGTCCATAACGGCCAGACCGCGGGACAGAACTTCCTTGTAGCTGATATGATCGAACTTCTTGGCCTCGGGGTTGGTGCGGGGATCGGAATCATAGACACCGTCGATATTCTTCGCCAGCAGAATAGCGTCTGCCGAAATCTCGGCTGCACGCAGTGCAGCAGCAGTATCGGTCGAGAAGAAGGGGTTGCCTGTGCCGCAGCCGAAGATGACAACACGGCCCTTTTCCAGATGGCGGATAGCCTTCAGACGGATATAAGGCTCGGCAATCTTGGCCATATCAATACCGGTCTGTACACGAACATCAAGGCCGTTCTTTTCCATAACATCGGCCAGAGCCAGAGCGTTGATGGTGGTGGCCAGCATGCCCATATGGTCGGCACGGGTACGTTCCATATGCTCGGCGCCATCCTTCTGACCTCTCCAGAAATTGCCGCCGCCAACGACGATGCCGATCTCGACACCCATGTCGACGCATTCCTTGACGCCCTTTGCAACGGCATCGAGAATATCAAAGTTCAGGCCTCTCTTCTGTTCACCGGCCAAAGCTTCGCCGCTGACCTTAAGCAGAACACGCTTATACTTAGGACTGTTCATAATCTCTATCTCCCAACGTATATTATTTATGCATTCATTGGTACTATTTTAAACTATTACAGTCGATTTTGCAAGGTATATCTCTGTCTTTCATGGAAGTTTTACATAAATGACCGGCCTTGGTTCTCCCCTGCTTTCAAATGAAAAAGGCTGCCCCACAGGAGGCAGCCTTTTGATAGGTTTGCTTATTTTCTGTCCAGCAGCTTCTTCAGATACATACCGGTATAGGAGTTGGGATCCTGTGCCACCTGCTCGGGTGTTCCCTGCGCCAGAATGGTGCCGCCGCGATTGCCGCCCTCGGGACCAAGGTCGATGATATGGTCGGCAACCTTGATGACATCCAGATTGTGCTCGATAACAATAACGGTATTGCCTTCATCGGCCAGTGTATCCAGAACCTCGATCAGCTTGTGTACATCGGCAGCGTGGAGACCGGTGGTCGGTTCATCGAGGATATAGACCGTACGGCCGGTAGCTCTTCTTGAAAGTTCGGTTGCCAGCTTAACGCGCTGGGCTTCGCCGCCCGACAATGTGGTCGATGACTGACCAAGCTTGACATAGGACAGGCCAACATCATAAAGGGTCTGCAGCTTTCGACGGATCTTGGGGACATTTTCAAAGAATGTCAGCGCTTCTTCTACGGTCATTTCCAATACGTCGCTGATGCTCTTGCCCTTATATTTGACTTCCAGCGTCTCACGGTTGTATTTCTTGCCTTTACAGACATCACAGGGCACATAAATATCGGGCAGGAAGTGCATTTCGATCTTCAGCAGGCCGTCGCCGGCACAGGCCTCACAGCGGCCGCCGCGAACATTAAAGGAGAATCGGCCGGGGCTGTATCCCCTCGCCTTTGCATCCTGAGTCTTGGCAAACAGATCACGTATATCACCAAAGACACCGGTATAGGTAGCCGGATTGGAACGCGGCGTACGGCCGATGGGCGACTGATCGATATTGATGACCTTGTCGAGGTGCTCAAGGCCCAGCATATCCTTATGCTTACCCGATCGGATACGGGCGCCGTTGAGATCGGCGGCCAACCGTTTATAGATGATCTCGTTGACCAGCGAGCTCTTACCCGAGCCCGAAACGCCGGTAACACAGGTCAGCTTGCCAAGCGGGATCTTGACATCGATGTTTTTAAGGTTATTTTCTTTGGCGCCCTTAACAACCAGATAATTGCCATTGCCCGGACGTCGCTCCGAAGGTACCGGAATGCGCTTGGCGCCGCTCAGATACTGACCGGTGAGCGAATTGGGATTCTTCATGATCTCCTGTGCCGTACCGGTGGCAATGACCTTGCCGCCGTGAATACCGGCGCCGGGACCGATATCGATAATATGATCGGCGGCCAGC
Organism: Clostridia bacterium; assembly: GCA_017396925.1. Classification (GTDB taxonomy): domain Bacteria; phylum Bacillota; class Clostridia; order Oscillospirales; family Butyricicoccaceae; genus RGIG1902. The sequence continues at coordinate 28,672 of JAFQKM010000036.1, read as the reverse complement.
ATGGTATCTTCATCGTGCTCAACAACGATCAGCGTATTGCCCAGGTCGCGCAGGCGCTTAAGGGAGGCCAGCAGTTTTTCATTGTCGCGCTGATGCAGGCCGATGGAAGGCTCGTCGAGGATATACAGAACGCCCATCAGATAGGAGCCAATCTGTGTGGCCAGACGGATACGCTGGCTCTCGCCGCCCGAAAGAGTGCCCGAGCTGCGGGCCAATGTCAGATATTCCAGGCCAACGCTGTTCAGGAAGCCCAGACGCTCGCGGATCTCCTTGAGGATACGATCGGCGATCATATGCTCTTTCTCGTTGAGTTCCAGCAGATCGATAAAGGCCAGCGCCTCTGTAACCGACTTCTCGGTAAACTTGATGATATCGATCCCACCGACCGTAACGGCCAGTGCGGCAGGATTGAGTCGGCGGCCCTTACAGTCTTTGCAGGGGATCTGGCTCATGCATTCTTCGATTTCTTCCTTGACCGATTCGCTGTTGGTCTCGGCGTAACGGCGCTTCATGTTGTTGACAACGCCTTCGTAGGCATGATAATAGGTACCGCCGCCTCCGCCGGGACGCTTCCAGTAAAGCTCCAGTTTCTCGCCGCCGTTGCCGTAAAGCAGCATATCAATGGTTTCTTTGGGCAGATCCTTGATGGGCTTATCGAGATCCAGCTCGTATTTCTTGCTCAGGGCATCGAAATACATACGGGCGATGCTGTTTTCATCCATGGTCTGATAACCGGCAGCCTTGATACCGCCCTGATTGATGGACAGGTTCTTATTGGGGAAAATGAGATCGGGATCGATCTCCAGACGCATGCCAAGACCCGAACAGGTCGGGCAGGCGCCATAGGGATTATTAAACGAAAAGGCACGGGGGGTCAGTTCTTCAATAGAGATGCCGCAATCGTCACAGGCATAATTCTGCGAGAAAAGCACCTCGCCCTTGTCCATCATATCGGCAATGACAAGGCCGCCTGCCAGATTGGCAGCCGTCTCGACCGAGCCGGTCAGGCGGCTGCGGATCTCCGGCTTGATGACGATACGGTCGACAACGATCTCGATGTTGTGCTTTTTGTTCTTTTCCAGCTTGATGGTCTCGCTGAGATCATACAGGCTGCCGTCGACGCGAGCACGAACATAGCCGCTCTTACGGGCATCTTCGAAAATCTTCTGATATTCACCCTTACGGGCACGAATGACCGGCGCCAGGATCTGCATACGGGTGCCTTCGGGATAGCTCATCAGCTGATCGATGATCTGGTCGATGCTCTGCTGACGGATCTCTTTTCCGCATTTGGGGCAATGCGGGATGCCGATGCGGGCCCACAACAGACGAAGATAGTCATAGATCTCGGTTACGGTACCGACCGTTGAGCGGGGGTTTTTGGAAGTCGTCTTCTGGTCAATGGCAATGGCCGGCGACAGGCCGTCGATCGAATCGACATCGGGCTTTTCCATCTGCCCCAGAAACTGACGGGCATAGGAAGACAGCGACTCGACATAGCGGCGCTGACCTTCGGCATAAATGGTATCAAACGCCAGCGAGCTTTTACCGGAACCCGAAATACCGGTGACAACGGTCAGCGTGTCACGCTTGATCTCGACATCGATATTTTTCAGGTTATGGACGCGGGCACCTTTGATCAAAATACTGTCACGCATAGTTTATTTTTTCCTCTTTTTCTGGTCTTCTTTGGCCAGTTCCTGGCGCATGGCCTTTATCTGGTCACGCAGAACGGCGGCATATTCGAACTCCAGCATCTTGGCCGCTTCCTTCATGGTCTTTTCCAGCTTCTGGATCTCGGCCTCCTTGGCGGCACGGGTCAGCTTGCGGGCACTGGCTTCCGGCACCTTGGAACCGTCCTGCGAAATCTCGATGATATCGCGGACACTCTTAAAGACCGTCTTGGGTACAATGCCGTTGGCTTTATTGAAGTCATCCTGGATCTTGCGTCTGCGTTTGGTTTCTTCGATGGCATACTCCATCGAAGGTGTGATGATGTCACCATACATAATAACCTTACCGTCGGCATTTCGGGCGGCACGACCGATGGTCTGGATCAGCGAGGTTTTGCTGCGCAGGAAGCCTTCCTTGTCGGCATCCAGAATGGCAACCAGCGAAACTTCGGGCAGGTCAAGACCTTCTCGCAGCAGATTGATGCCGACCAGCACCTGAAACTCGCCCAGACGGAGATCCCGGATCAGCTGCATACGCTCGATGGTGTCGATATCGTGGTGCATATAACGGACCTTAATGTCGCTTTCAGCCAGATAGTCGGTCAGTTCCTCGGCCATACGCTTGGTCATGGTCGTGACCAGAACGCGCTGGTTCTTCTCTTCCCTGGCCTTGATCTCGGCAATCAGATCATCGATCTGTCCTTCAACCGGGCGAACCTCGATCTCGGGATCCAGCAAACCGGTGGGACGAATGATCTGCTCGACGATCTGACCCGAACGGGTGGTCTCGTATTCGGCCGGTGTGGCACTGACATAAATGACCTGATTGATACGCTTTTCAAACTCGTCGAAACTGAGCGGTCGGTTATCCAATGCCGAAGGCAGGCGGAAGCCGTATTCGATCAGCTGCTCCTTACGGGCGCGGTCGCCATGGAACATGGCGCGCACCTGTGGCAGCATAACATGAGACTCATCGACAAAAAGCAGATAGTCCTTGGGGAAATAATCCATCAGCGTATACGGCGCACTGCCCGGTGCACGGCCTGACAGCACGCGGGAATAGTTTTCAATACCGCTGCAGAATCCGATCTCGCGCATCATTTCCATATCATAGGTCGTGCGCTGGCGGATACGCTGCGCCTCGATCAGTTTATTGTTGTCTTCAAACCATTTGACACGCTCTTCCATCTCACGATCGATCTCGTTGAGGGCTTCTTCCATCTTGTCCTTGGGTGTGACATAATGGGAGGCCGGATAGATAGCCACATGATTGACATAACGGTTAACAGTGCCCGTTAAGGGATTGATCTCGGAAATACGGTCGATCTCATCGCCGAAAAACTCGATGCGGATGGCATAATCATCGGTATAGACCGGGCGAACTTCGATGGTGTCACCGCGGACGCGGAAACGGTTGCGCTCAAAATTGATGTCATTGCGCTCGTACTGGATCTCGACCAGCTTACGGCAAACGTCATCACGCTCTCTCTGCTGACCGACACGCAGCGAAATGACCATGCTGGCATAGTCGATGGGGTCGCCCAGCGAATAAATGCTGGATACCGATGCAACAATGATGACATCGCGGCGCTCAAAAAGCGCCGATGTGGCCGAATGACGCAGACGCTCCAGCTCGGCATTGACATCGGAATCCTTTTCAATGAAGGTATCGGTTGAAGCGATATAGGCTTCAGGCTGATAGTAATCGTAGTAGGAAACAAAAAACTCGACGGCGTTCTCGGGGAAAAACTCACGGAACTCGGAACAGAGCTGCGCCGCCAGTGTCTTGTTGTGGGTCAGGACCAATGTGGGCCGTTTGGCCTGGGCAATGATATTGGCCATGACGAAGGTTTTGCCCGAACCGGTAACGCCCAGCAGGGTCTGTTCCTGCAGGCCGACTTCCACGCCCTTAACCAGAGCCTCGATGGCTTCCGGCTGACCGCCGGCCGGCTTATAGGGGGCATAAAGCTTGAACTCTCCCATCGGATCTCTCCTTTCGATACAGGTTTCTTCTGATGCTTATTATACCACCCAACTTTTTAAATGTACAGCCAATTTCCAAATGTATGTTCGTTTTTCTTCATGTACTTTAAAAAAAGAAAGCCCCACGGAAATACAAACTTCCGTGGGGCAATTCTCTTTTAAATGTCAATAATCGGTCAGCAAATGGCTCTCGGCCATCGAGACATAATCTTTATCTGCAACCACGATATGATCGAGCAGCGGTATGTTCATCTCTCTCAGAAAATGAAGAATACGGCGCGTACTTTCAATATCGTCACGGGACGGCAGAGCGACGCCGCCGGGATGATTGTGAGAAATGATAATAGAGGCCGCATTGTATTTCATAGCGATCTCGGCAATACGGCGCTTGCTGAAATCGGTGGAATTGACGACGCCTTCCGCCGCTTTCACACAGGCGATAACTTTGTTTTTATTGTCCAGGCAGACCACCATGACCATTTCGTTGGTGTGGCCGACATACTTGGGCATCAGATATTTACCGGCCGCTTGGCTGGAATCAATGATATAATTCTCTCCCACATCGCTGTAATAGGCGCGCGCCATCTGCGGGATCATTTTGATCAGTGTAGCTGCGCTGGGACCGACGCCATCGACCTTGAGCAATTCCTCATAAGGCGCATCAAAAACAGCACGCAGCGATCCGAAGTTCTCGATCAGCGCATGCCCGATCGGATTGGTATCACGCCGCGGAATAGCATAATAGAGCAGTATCTCAAGCATCTCATGGGAATGCAGAGTATCGATTCCGTGCTCCAGAAACTTCGACAGCATCCGTTTGCGATGTCCATCATGTACTGCCATATGATTACTCCTGAATCAGACGATACAGCTGCTTTTCAAACTGCACGCCTTCAATGGTGGGGCTTCCCTGGGCGTTGGTATACTTGGCACATTCCATAACAAAGAGAGCTGCGCTCTCGACAGCATCATGCAGTGAATAAGGCTGATCGGCAAACAGACGTGCAGTCAGAACCGAAGTAAAAAGATCGCCCGTGCCGGGATAATAGACAGGAATGTGCTCGTGGAAGATAAATCCGACTTCATCGGTGTTCTTGTCATAATAACCGGCGCCGACCTGACCATCCTTGGTCAGACCGGTAACAACGATCTGGCTGGGACCGCGGGCAGCCAGCCTGCGCATATAATCTTCCGCAGCCTCCACAGAATCGGTATAAGCATTGGGCTCCATACCGAGCAGCAGGGCACATTCGGTAAGATTCGGGGTGACAACATCTGCCTTGGCACAAAGCTCGCGGATAGCAGTAATAAAGCCTTCGTGGCCGACAATGGCATAGGCCTTGCCGTTATCGCCCATGACTGGGTCGACGATCAGGCGGCAGCCCTCCTTGCCGCAGAGCTCCTTTAACAGCAGGACCTGCTCGATCTGCTTTTCCGATCCAAGATAGCCCGAATAGATGCCATCCAAACGGACGCCAATGGAGGCCCAGTTGCGGATAAAGGCATCAAGGTCTTCGGTCAGATCACGGAAGGTAACGCCCTTAAAAGCGGTATGAGCCGAAAGAACAGCCGACGGAACCGAACAGCAGTGGATACCGCAGGCCGAAAGGATGGGCAGGGCTGTGGTCAGCGCACAGCGGCCAAAACCCGATATATCATGTACAGCAGCAACTTTCTTTTGCATAGTGATTGTAAACCTCATCTTTTTGTGTTATTTTATATAATAACAGGATAAAGCGCTTCGTTGGATAAACCAAACGCAGTTCTATTATAAATTATCCCAACTGAAAGTGCAATAACTCGAATCTCTTTTATCATTTTCCGGAGGTTTTATCATGAACAATTATGAAAAATATGCAGAAATGTCGCCCCGTGACGTTCGTGAACTGATCCGCAAAGGCGAAATCACTTCTCCCACATCGGGCATGTGTGCCGGCTACGCCCAGGCCAACCTGGTTATTCTGCCCAAGGAAGATGCCTATGATTTTCTGCTGTTTACCCAGCGCAATCCCAAGTCGTGTCCCATTCTCGAAGTTTCGGACGTCGGCAGCCGCGATCTGCCCTTCATCGCCCCCGGATGTGATATCGCCACCGATCTGCCCAAATACCGCGTATATGAACATGGTGTACTGACCGGCGAATATACCGACGTTTCCCAGTTCTGGCGCGATGATCTGGTCTGTTTTCTCATTGGCTGCAGCTTCTCCTTTGAATCGGAGATGATCAATGCCGGTATCGAGATCCGCCACATTACCCAGAACTGCAATGTTCCCATGTACATCACCAATATCGACACCGTTCCTGCCGGCAAGTTCAGCGGCAAGATGGTCGTCAGCATGCGCCCGATCCCCCACGATCAGGTGGTTAAGGCTGTCACCGTTACCGCTGCACTGCCCAAAGTCCACGGCTCGCCCATCCATATCGGTGATCCTTCGGTCATCGGCATCAAAGACATCAATCATCCCGAGTTCGGCGACCCTGTTGAGATCAAAGAGGGCGAAGTTCCCGTCTTCTGGCCCTGCGGCGTCACACCGCAGTCGGTTGTCATGAATGTCAAGCCGCCCTTCGTTATCACCCATGCCCCCGGTCATATGCTGATCACCGATGTCAAAAATGTCGATCTGAAGGAGTAAATCATGAAGCGTATCCCCCTCGGCAATACGAATAACGTCCGTGATCTTGGCGGTTATCCCTGCCCCGGAGGTTTTACAAAGCATCTTACATTCCTTCGTTCCGGTATGCCCAGAGAACTGACCGAAAAGGACATCGATTTTCTGCTGAGCAACAGAATCACAACGGTTATCGATCTGCGCAACATTTTTGAATGCGCCCATCACGAAGATCCCTTTTCCCTGCTGCCCGCCTTTGATTACCACAACTGTCCCATGTTTGCCGACGGTGTGCTTCCCATGTCTTCGGAAGAAATGGCCCCTGCCTATCTCCGATTGGCAACTACACCCGAGATCATTGCTCCTGTATGGGAAACCATTGCCGCTGCCCCGGGCGGTGTGCTTTTTCACTGCACAGCCGGCAAGGACCGCACGGCCGTCGTTGCCTCCCTGCTGCTCTGGATGGCCGGTGTGGAAAAAGCCGATATTCTTGCCGACTACATTGCCACACAGGCTTATGTGTTGGAGCCCTACAGAAAGATGCTGAAATCCAATCCCGACTTCCCCTACTTCCTGACCAAGGCAGACATCTCCTATATCGAAGAGTTTTATGATTCATTTTCCCGCATCTATTCCGATCCGGCTGACTATCTGCAGGCCATGGGTATGGATGCAGATCAAACCCAAGTGCTTCTCAAGAAGCTGAAGAATACATAATCCAAGTTAAAAGCCCTCCCGAGCGGGAGGGCTTTCTTTTATTCATGCAGAAGCCGCTCTTTTTCCAGTGCTTCTTTTTTACCATGAATACGGCCAAGGCCATACATCAGCAAGGTGGCACACAGCAGATTGATCCATCCCATATGAACTTCAGGATTGATGGAATTGGCCAGACCAATGACCAGATTGGCTGTGCCAATACCCGAAAGCATCTTGCCGATCTTGTTCAGATGGCCGATGCGGGAATCGATATCGGAGAAAATATCAAAGCTGCCTTCCTCGGCTTTTTTGCGGAAATACTTCCATTGCAGCATATTGCCGATATACTCGGCGCCTGTCTCCTGCATAAACTCGACATATCCGTCGTTTTCGGGATGCAGCTCCAAACGAACAACATATTCACCGGGTTCACAGCGCTTGAACTCAAAGCGGCAATAACCGATCTTATCCAATACCCAACCCGACTGCGCCATTTCATTGAGCCAACGCTCTTCCTTTTCAAAATCCCAGACCCAGATCCATTTGCGAATAACTTTGCGTTCTTCCATTTACCTTTCCTCCTTCAGGATCTCTTCCCCATTCTTAACCAGCTGACGCAGACGTTCCAGTTCATTTTTCAGAACCTGCAGTCCCTTCTCGGTCAGCTTATATTCCTTTTTCCGACTTTCTTTATCTACGGGCAGCGGTACGATCCAGCCCTTCTCGCAAAGTGCATTCAAGGCGCCATAAAGCGTGCCTGCCGCCAACCGAACACGTCCGTCCGACAGCTGATCGGCCTGCTGCATGATGCCATATCCATGCTGCGGTCTATAAAGCGAAAGCAATATATAATAAGTCGATTCGGTCAGGACAATATTCTCATTCATATATAGACCTCCTTTATATCGGAACCCGATATATCGTACTTTCATTATATCGGCTCCCGATATAATTGTCAATAGAAAAAGCGATGCTTTCTTCAGCATCGCTTTTCTGATCATTCATTGTAAAGTATACCGCCCATCAGCGTCATATAGGCCGGGACCTTATCCCCTTCGATCCAGAGGATCGGATAACCAAAATACAGTTCGGCCGTTTTTCCCACGTCGCCGCCAAGAGCTTCAATGGAATGCCGCATTTTATCCGGCATACGGCATGGCTTTCCCTCTGCTTTGGCACAGGCCGGGCACAGATCACAAGTGCCGGCCCACAGGGCCATACTGCCTGCCTGTTCTGCTTCCATCTCCATCAGCAGCTCGAGCATCTTTTCTTTTTCGATTCTATGGGCCTCCAGCATCCCCTGCACCGTCTGCCCTATCCCGGGTTCAAAGATATGTGTTACCAGATGAAGGCGGCTGTATTTCTGCCAGATCTCCATCGGATCAAAAGCAAAAGGCGGGCAGGACCATCGCTGACCGTAGTTTGGGCAGCTGCGGCAAAGCGCCTCGAACTTCGGCACGTCGACACAATCCTTCAAATAGTCATCCAAACAGACGATCTCATCCATTCGATATACGGTATACCCATCCATCTCGCGGACAAATGTTTTCTCTTTCATGGAATATTCCAGCTTTCTGTATCGCATATAAAAAGCCGCAGGAAAAACCCTGCGGCTTTGGTTTCAGGCAATGCCTGGTTTAAAATCCGAATTAGACCTCGCGGGAAGCCTTGACAACAACGTCGTGTGCGCCGCCCTCGACGATCGATGTGGAGGAGACCAGAGTCAGCTTGGCCTTCTCACGCAGCTCGGGCAGAGTCAGTGCGCCGCAGTTGCACATGGTCGATCTGACCTTGCTCAGTGTCTTTTCGACATTGTCCTTCAGAGGACCTGCGTAAGGAACGTAGGAGTCGACACCTTCCTCGAAGGAGAGCTTCTTGTCGCCGCCCAGGTCGTAACGCATCCAGTTGCGGGCTCTGTTGGAACCTTCGCCCCAGTACTCCTTGACATAGGAGCCGTTGATCATCAGCTTTTCTGTGGGAGACTCGTCGAAACGGGCAAAGTATCTGCCCAGCATGACAAAGTCGGCGCCCATAGCCATAGCCAGTGTGATGTGGTGGTCGAAAACGATACCGCCGTCAGAACAGACAGGAATATAAACACCGGTCTTTTCAAAAAACTCGTCTCTGGCCTGGCAGACCTCGATCAGAGCAGTAGCCTGACCACGGCCGATGCCCTTGGTCTCGCGTGTGATACAGATCGAACCGCCGCCGATACCGACCTTGATAAAGTCAGCGCCGCACTCGGCCAAGAACAGGAAGCCTTCCTTGTCAACAACATTACCGGCACCGATCTTTACGGTGTCGCCGTAGTTCTCACGAACCCAGGCGATGGTTCTCTGCTGCCACTCGGAGAAGCCTTCGGAGGAGTCGATGCACAGAACATCGGCGCCGGCTTCCAGCAGAGCGGGGATTCTCTTCTCGTAGTCTCTTGTATTAACGCCGGCACCAACGATATAACGCTTGTGCTCGTCGAGCAGTTCATTGGGGTTTTCCTTGTGCTCTTCATAGTCCTTGCGGAAAACGAAATAAAGCATATTGCCTTCGTTGGAAATGACGGGCAATGCATTCAGCTTGTTATCCCAGATGATGTTGTTGGCTTCGCTCAGAGTAACGCCTTCCTTGGCGACGACCAGCTTGTCCAGAGGAGTCATAAACTCGGTGACCTTTGTGTCCATCTCCATACGGCTGACACGGTAGTCACGGCTTGTGATCATACCCAGCAGCTTGCCGTTGGCCGAGCCGTCATGTGTGACAGCAATGGTGGAATGGCCGGTCTCTCTCTTGATCTTGAGAACGTCAGCCAGAGTAGCCTCGGGGCAGACATTTGTATCGCTGGGGACGAAACCAGCCTTGTAGGCCTTAACCTTTGCGACCATGGCAGCTTCATCTTCGATGGACTGAGAGCCATAGATGAAGGAAACGCCGCCGCTGCGAGCCAGAGCTACAGCCAGACGATCGCCGGAGACCGACTGCATGATGGCCGAAACCATGGGGATCTTCATCTCGATGGCAGGCTTCTCGCCCTTCTTGTACTTGACAAGGGGGGTGTTGAGCTTGACGTTGGCAGGAATATGTTCGCTGGAAGAATAACCGGGGATCAGCAGATACTCGTTAAAGGTATGCGAAGGTTCATTGATAAAAATGGCCATGACAGTTCGTCCTCCTGTTTTTATTAATAATTGATTGTCTGATATGGGATCTGCAGCATATACGAAATATGCCGGCACTTATATTTATAATATTTTATCACAACTTTTTTCAATACTCAACCAAAAATGTGTAAAGACACCTCTGTAGGACTTTAGTATTTTAGATGAAAACTTTTCTGTTTTCTGTACAGATTGCTCAAAACAGTTTTGTGTATTTCCCTTTTCTTCCAAAACTTTTTCTATAAGTCTTTTCTGTTTGCTCGAAACATATCTATAAAGCAAAGCTATTTGGAGGTATTCTTATGATTGATTTCTGGAGCAAGCACAGGCGATGGCTGCTGTCGGCGGTCCTCTTCATTCTGACCGTCGCCATTTTTTATACTACCCAAAGCGGCCAGGCTGTTCTGACGGCCAGCGCCACACGTCAGCTGCCTATTTACTGCGTGGAAAAAGACAGCAAGGTCTGTTCCCTCTCCTTTGATGCCGCCTGGGGCAATGAAGACACCCAGCAGCTCATCGACATTCTGGGCAAATATAGTATCCGTGCCACCTTCTTCGTTGTGGGCGAATGGGTCGATAAATACCCCGAGTCGGTCAAAGCCCTGCATGATGCCGGCCATGAAGTACATAATCATTCCGATAACCATCCTCATATGACCGAACTGACCGAACAGCAGATCATCGAAAATGTATCGGCCTGCGACGATAAGATCGAAGCCGTGACCGGTGTGCGTCCTTTCCTGTTCCGTCCGCCCTATGGCGATTATAACGATCAGGTCATCAATACGCTGCGCTCGATGGGCCATTACCCCATCCAATGGGATGTCGACAGTCTGGACTGGAAAGAAAGCGGTACACAGGACATCATCGATCGCGTACTGGGAAAGGTACAGCCCGGCTCGATCGTCCTGTTTCACAACGCTGCTAAATATACACCGCAGGCACTGCCTTCTGTGATTGAGGGATTGATCCGGGAAGGCTATTCTTTCGTACCGATCTCAGAACTGATCTATCGGGAAAACTATGAACTGGATCATACCGGCCGGCAGATCCCCTGCGCCCCCTCGGATGCATCCTGAACAAACAGCCCTGCTCCAACCGGAACAGGGCCTTTTTTTATGTTTTCTGCTGCAGATCAGGCACAAAAGCCACCTGCTGGATTCCGGCAAAGGTTTCGGCAAAGCTGCCGGCAATGCCATGCAGAACGATCTCCGGGCAGCCGCGAAATGCACTGGCGCCGATAAACCAGACCGTTCTCGGCACTTCGATATAACGCAGGCGCACACAATTTTCAAAGGTGCTCCAATCGAGCTTTTTCACACCATACTCGATGATGACCGATTCCAGGCTCGTGCAGCCGCGGAAGGCTGCGCGGCCAACTACGGCGATGTTTCGGGGAATGGTCAGTTCACCCAGACCGGTACAGCCTTCAAAGGCACTTTCACCAATCATGCGCATTTCTTTTGGTATGATCGATTTCTGCAGGCCGGTACAGCCTTTAAAGGCCGCATTACCGATTTCACGCATACCTGCATACAGCAGCAGATCGCGCAAAGATGCACACCCTTCAAAGACCGAACTGCCGATACTGGTTAATCGTTCGGAAGCCTGCATATCGGTCAGACGCACGCAGCCTTTAAAGGCCGCATCTCCAATGGTGGTCAGACGCTTGGGTAAATGAACCGTCTGCAGATTGCGGCAGTCCTCAAAGGCCGAACGGCCAATCTCCCGTAAACCTTCTCCAAGCTCGACCGTCTGCAGCATATGGCAGCCTGCAAAGGTCATCATACCGATCTGCTGTACATCCGCCGGAACAGCTACATTTTCCAGCGTGCGGCAATTCTGAAAGGTATAACTTCCCAGATCTTCCAATTTCTCCGGCAGAACAATGCGCCGAAGAGCACTGCATCCTTCGAAGGTACCGCTCAGCGTTTTTACCCCTTTCGGCACCGTGATTTCTTCCAGCATCGCACAGCCAAGAAAAGCACCATGCTGCAGTTCTGTAAGGCCTTCCGGCAGAACAATCTGCCGCAAAGCACTGCATCGGCCAAAGGCACCGACCCCAATGGAGGTCAAGCCTTCGGGCAATGTAACCTTCTCTAAGCCCGAGCAGCCCTGAAACAGTCCGGCCGGAATCTCTGTGAGCTGCGCAGGTAAGTTCATTTCTTTCAGGCCTGCACATCCCCGAAAAGCACCCGCACCAATGCGGCGCATACCCTCGGGAAGCCGGATGCTTTGGATGTTGGCACAATCCTTGAATGCTTCCGGGCCGATTTCCTCGGTTTCAGACGGCAGAACGATTTCACCGCCTATTCCTCTGGGACATCGCAGCAGCATTTTTCCGTCCTGTGAGAAAAGCATTCCGTCTGCAGATCGATAAACCGGATGATCTTCGGCAGTCAGAATCTCCTGAAGGGTGCTTCCATCCAAAAAAGGATTGCAGGCCACCTGTGTGATGCAGGCCGGAATCACGATCGTCTGAATGCCCGCACCCTGAAAGCCCGCACCCATCCTTACAGCGGAAACCGATTTCTTTCCGATTTTCTCGGGCAGAAACAGAGCTTCTTCCTCTCCCCTGTATCCGGTGAGAATCAGGCTGCCATCGGCCGCCTTTTCGGTATCCCAGATCTTTTTCATCTCGGTTGCCGACAAAGGCATGCCGAAAAGCATCCGGTCGAATGCCTGTTCCTGGCGACGCTGTGTCTCGGCCAGAATGTCCTCCATGGAAAAATGCGCGTGCTGGTATTCCAGCAGCTGAACGCTGATCTCGGCATCTCCCAGCATGGATGCCTCTTCGGTATAATCAAAGATCTCCTGTCTGCCGATCATTTTCTGATCGAGCAGAATTCGAAGCATATCACGATCCTTCCACAATCTTTTGCGCGATCGTCTGATATATGTCAGATAGCTTTCTGCAACTTCTGCAGTATATCCGGCTGCTTTTTTGTCATAATCTGCCGCAAAGCCGCGCAGCGCCGCCTTTCGGCAGGTACCACGAAGATTTGCAAAGGAAATATTGGGCGCAGTCAGACAAAGAGATTCACTATGGTCAAATGCCGAAGGACTGATGGCAGCGGCAGCCCCCCGGATCATCACCTGTTCCAGATCGGAACAGCCGGCAAAGGCCCCAGCCGATACCTTTTCAAGGGTCGCAGGCAGTTCCAGCTTCCGCAGTTTACCGCAGCCGGCAAAGGCATTTCTGCCAATCGATATCGTTCCTTCATTAAAACACAGTGCCGAAAGCTGTACGCATCCCATAAAAGCCCCTTCGCTGATCCGCCGAACGCGACCCGGAATGCCGATTTCAGCCAAGCCGGCACAGCTTTGAAATGCATTTACGCCGATTTTCTGCATACAGGCCGGCAATAATACAGATGTAAGGGCTATACAGCCGGAAAAGGCACTTCTGCCAATTTCACGAAGCTGCTCGGACAGATTCAACCGGTGAAGCTTTCGGCATTCTTCAAATACACGTGGTCCTATTTTTCGGATACCGGCAGGAAGAGTGGTCTCTTCCAGTGCCATACAGTTGCTGAAAAGGCCGGCCGGCAGCTCGCGGAGGCTTTCCGACAGAATGATCCAGCTGAGATTACGGCAGTAACGAAAGACTTCTATGCCTAAATTGCATACACTGTCGGGAAGCTCGACCGCTTTCAGACCGGCGCAGCCCTGAAAAGCACTATCTCCGATCGATATCAGGCCGTCTGCAAAGGTTACCGTATGCAAAGCGGCGCAGTTGCGAAAAGCTCCTCGCCCAATAGAAAGCAGTCCTGTCGGCAGGTGTAAAACCTTCAGCGTACGGCAGCCCTCAAAGGCCGAATCGGCAATCGTATGGATATGCCCGGGCAGAGTCAGATCGCCGCCCGGTCCACTGTATTTTTTCAGAACACCATCCTGAATGGTAAATATATGTTCACCGTACATGCCGTTTTATCCCTCCTGTTGGGGCTAAATCCCGGGATCCTGATCCCAATCGATCTCCAGGCGGTCCAGAGCACCCAGGATCTCACGCTGCTGTTCGCGGAAGAGCAGCTTTTTGCTGTATTCAAAATAAGGTGCACAGCCATATCGGCTGATGAAGTGCATCCCATAGTAGCTGATGGTCAGCTCGTTGACCAATACAACCATCTCCTGGCCGTCGCCAAAGACATCGGCGCAATAGGCAAACAGATGGCTCAGCTGGTCTCCGGCCAATATCGCATCGGCTTTGAGGGCCGCAACCTGGGCATCAAATGCCGATTTGAGCAGCTTGATGGCTTCGGCAGCTCCGCCGCCCTCGACAGCCAGCTGTGCTCGCTGCCGCTCGAGAAGATCGATGGCCATACGGCAGGCATAAACACTATCGGCCGACAGAGAGGAAGCCAACTGACCGGCTTCAATTCGTTTCTCAATACCGTCGATCTGTTTCTGAATGGCCTGTGCAGCCTGCGCACCGGGACGGGCCAGATCGATACGGATATTCTTAACCACACCCATCAGCTTGTTGAGACTCTGTTCCATGCGGCAGATACCCCGCAGACGGTCGGTCACACCGTCGAGCAGAAGGCCAAGCAGCGCCAGGCGCTCATCGAAGCGAGCTGCCTTAGCGCGTTCTCTGACCTCGGCCGATGCTTTACCGGCCAGGATCTGGTCGATCTGATAGTCGGATTTATACTTGCTGAAGAGACTGTAATAGACGCCAAACTCGCCGGCAACACGGGGATCCTGCAGATACTGGCCGATCAGTTTTTCATCCACAGGCATGCCATGGCGCTCGTAAAGCTTGATCATGTCGGAGAGATCGGTCCATCCACGGGCCGTAACAAAGCTGCGGCCGTCGACCGTTGTTTCCACATGATAAAAATCATCTCTGCGAATATCCAGATAGGTAGTTACCGCCGGATGCACCCCGCGGATATGCGCATATTCCTTCCATACGCCATAGTCGGGCTCGACATCGATGCGCTTGAGTCGATCCCAGGTGACAATATCAAAATTGCGAACCGAACTATTGTATTCGGGCGGATTGCCTGCCGTAACAACGATCCATCCCGCAGGCACGCGATGACGGCCAAAGGTCTTGTACTGCAGAAACTGCAGCATAGCAGGCGCCAGTGTTTCGGATACACAATTGATCTCGTCGAGGAAAAGAATGCCCTCCTGCAGGCCGCTCTCTTCCATCAGATCATAGACCGACGCGATGATCTCACTCATAGTATATTCCGAAACGGTATATTCCCTGCCGCCGTAATTCTTCTTTTCAATATAAGGCAGACCCAAAGCACTCTGTCGGGTATGATGGGTCATCGAGTAGGAAACCAGTCCGACCCCCAGTTCGGAAGCGATCTGCTCCATAATGGCGGTTTTGCCAATGCCCGGAGGGCCCATCAGGAAAACCGGTCGCTGGGTTTCGGGCGGAATGACATACTTTCCAAAATCATCCTTGGTAAAATAGGCCGTCATGGCATATTTGATCTGTTCTTTTGCTTCTTTGATATTCATAATGGATCCCCTTTATCCGCGTAGGTATATATCAGATCTCTTCCGGACGCAGTATCAGACGCATGGCCCAGGGCGGCACTTCGGGCCGCTGATAGGTATCGTCGACAAAAACAAAGGCTGTATCATAATCCGGCTTTGCCTGTGGAAAGGTGCCGTAGCCATCGGTAAAATAGATCAGGCCGCGAAGATCGCGCAGTTCTCCTCTGCGGCGCAGATCGTCAACATAGGAAAAGACCGGGCGAAAATCTGTGCCGCCATGGCCGCGGATCTGCATGGTTTTCATGTATGCATCAAACTCCTCCAGAGAAGTGATGCGTACAGCCTCCCGCACCTCATCATCGCATTGCAGGATATAAAGCTCGATCTGCGAGAAAAAGCTTTCGGTCGATTGCAGAATATTATAGGTCTTCTGTATAAACCGCTGCACCAGCGCACCTGTCGTTGAGCCTGAAGTATCGATAGCGATGACAAATGTACGGATGCGACGAATCTCCTTGTATTCCAGCGGTTCGATCAGCGGAATATTGCCAAACAGCTGCAGGCCGTAGGTGTAAAAAACAGTATCAAAGGTATCCGGATCGATCTGCATGACTTCACTGCGCACCGCAAACTTGCGCAGAAAAGCCGTATAATCATATTTCTCACGGTTGACGGCCAGCAGATTCTGCGTCAGGGCATCGGCACGGCCATCGCTTGCTTTATTGAAGGATGCAAGTTCCATTTCCACCTGCCGTGCCATGTCTGCCCAGATGGTTTCCATCATGGCACGGGCTTCACGGCGCTCGGCATCAAGTGCATCGATCTGCGGTTCGGCTTCGGTTTTGGGGGCACCTTCCGCACCGGACTCCTGCCGATCCCCGGGCTCTTTTTCTTCCCGATCGCCATCGTCCGCATCGTCTTCCTCGGCATTGAGATGCCAGAGTGCATGGTCATCGGCATAAAAGAGCCTGCGCATCTTCTCAAGCTCTTCCTGCGGCAATTTCTGTTCCAGCATCCACCGATAAATCTTTTCCGCAGTCAGCGCTCCGATCTGCTGCTTCAGTTCTTCAAGAACACTGCGCTGGTCTTTGTGCCGCTCTGCTGCCAGAGAACGCAGATCCAGCCCACTGATTATATGTTCAACGGCAATATCACAGGCCAGGTCCCAGTACTGAGGTCGGACTTTTTCGGAAAGGTACATATGCCGGAAGATGCAGTGCAGCACAACATGGAGATAGTCCCGCGCAGACGCCGCAGGATCTTTTTTATAGCGGCGCAAAATATGCTGGGGTGCATAATAAAGATATGCGCCATCGGTGGCCAGGCTGCCCTCGGGATCAGATGCCGGTTTCAGCTGCTGCAGCGCCACACGCAGATACCGCAGATCGACCATCAAAGTATGAATATCCAACTGCAGAATCTTATTTGCCAGCTCTTCCAGCATGGCAGGATCCTGTTGTTTCCTTGTCATTCTCTGCCCTCCTTTCCCGATTCTCCTCTATGATAACTATACCGCTTTCCATAGTTGAAAGCAAGCCATCTCCCCTGTCTCGTTTCCGTAAAAAAAGATCCTCCGACAGGCGCCGGAGGATCTGATGCAGACAAAATATCGAAAGCTGTTATTCTCCCAGCTTCAGTGCGCCTGTATTGCAGGTGCGGACACAGGCCGGAAGCAGGCCATGCGCCTGACGGGCAGCACAGCCGTCACATTTGACCAGCTTGCCCTCGCCGTCGAAACGGGGAATGTCGAAGGGACAGGCCGCTTCGCAGGCACGGCATCCGATGCACTTGTCGCGCACAGGGATGACCAGCCCCATCTCGTTGATATAGAGGGCTTCTGTGGGATAAACCTTGACACAGGGAGCATCGGCGCAGTGATGGCAGGTACGAGTCGTGTAACGCACAAGGCCGGTTTCTGTTGTGATCTTCTCGTGGATGCGGCAGGAAAGCGCCTCCCCTGCTGTTTCGTCATAATGCTGATCGATGCAGGCCACGACACAGGCCAGGCAGCCCGAACAGTTCTTTTCTTCACAAATGATCTTTGCCATGGCTTATGCCTCCTTCTGTTCCAGCTTTTCCAGACGGCAGCAATAGGATTTGTAGCCGGGGAAGCCGGAAATGGGATCGTAGTATTTCTCATCCAGCAGAGAATTGATATCTTTGTCCCTGGCGCCATGATAGACATGGACAACACCGGGAAGACCGGAAGTATCGTGGAGCAGACGCATCTCCAGTGCGCCGATCGGGGTAACCACGCGAACCATCTCACCATCTGCAATACCCAGCTTTTTTGCCGTTTCGGGATGCAGCTCGATGACCGGCGATTCTTCCAGATTATTGAGCCAGGGCATTCGATAGGTACGTTTATGGAAAAGCTGCGGCTTGCGGCAGCCTGTACAGAGGATCAGGGGATATTCATCCATCGGCAATGTTTCGCGGAAATCACGGTAGACGGGCAGGCTGTCGTGATGGGGCATATCACAGCCTTCCAGTACCGACGAAACAAACTCCAGTTTGCCGCTGGGTGTACGGACATTCGACAGAATCTGCTCGGTTGTCCGCATCGCCAGCTTACCGGGCTTGGGCAGGCCGTCGGGTGCGGCACGCAGCTCCTCAAGAGTCAGGCCGGTACCCATCAGCGACATACGCAGATAATCGTCGTAATTTTTCAGCACGGGATCGCCGATCTCAAGGTCAAGGCGCTGTGCCAGCTCAAGAATGATTTCCATATCATTGCGAACCTCGCCCATTGGTTCAATGATGGGCTGCAGGTCGAGGATCTGGCCTTTGCCCATCATCAGCAGCTGTTCACGCTCTAAGGCCGTGGCGGCAGGCAGGATGATATCGGCATAATCACAGGTGTCGGTCTTGTACATATCGATATTAACGAAGAAATCCAGGCCCTTGAAGGCTTCTTCCACGTGTTCAGGCTGAGCCCACATGTGGTGGTTCATACCGAAGGCGATGAGGGTATGGATCGGATAATCGCCCTTGCCCTCCATATAATCGGCAATGCGGGTGACCTGGGTTTCATAGAAATTGAGCTGTGCCCATGCCGGGAACTCGGCATGGCTCAGATCCTGGTCGGCATCGACGCGGTGGAGCGGATTCATCAGGAATCCGTTTTTAAAGCCGCCGCGGCCGGGACCGGGACCGGCCGTACCGCCCTTGACGCCAAAGCTGCCGGTGAGCAATACCAACGCATTGATGGCGCGGACATTCTGTACGCCGTTGATGTGATGCACCATCGGCGATGCCGACATCTGCAGGCCGAAGGGACCGTTCTCGGTCAGCAGACGAGCCGCCCGAATCACAAGGTCTGCCGGAACACCGGTAATAGCTTCGACCTTTTCGGGAGTGAAGCCCGAGACATAGTCTTTATAGGCTTCAAAGCCGGTGCAGTTCTTTTCGATATAGGCCATATCATGGCGATTTTCGGAAATGATGACCTGTGCCATGCCCAGAGCCAAGGCACCGTCGGTGCCGGGAATGGGCTGCAGATGGAGGGTGGCATGATCGGTGGTCGGTGTATGGCGGGAGTCGACAACAATGATATTGACCCCCTTCTCTTCCAGCTTCAGATGGCTCTTGGAGCCGGTAACCGAGCGGGAATACATCTGATTGACGCCCCAGATCAGCAATGTGTTGGTGTTGGCCATATCGGGCATGGCGCCGCGGCCGGTTGTGCCGAATACCGTTTCATTGGCCAGCATGCGTGCATAGGCACAGGAACTCGACTCGGTGCCGAAATTGGGGGTACCGTAGGCATTGCACAGCTCGGTCAGCTGATGGCGGAACCACTTGGGATGACCGGCATAGACCAGCGTCGCCTTGGCGCCGTGCGATTCCTTGGTCTCCTGCATTTTCTGCGCAATGGTCGACATGGCTTCTTCCCATGTGATGCGTTCGAATCTTCCTTCGCCGCGCGCACCCACGCGCTTCATGGGATAGAGCAGGCGCTCGGGATGGTAAATGGTCTGCTTCAGTGCAGCACCCTTGACGCACAGCTTGCCGCTGTTGGCCACAGGCAGGCTGTCGCAGCCTTCAACCTTGATGATTTTGCCGTCTTTCATATAGGCATCCACAAGGCAGTTTTCGCCGCAGAAACCGCAGATGGTGCGTTTGACCGTGATTCCGGTCTCCTCACCGGGGATTCTGGCCTGCAGCAATTCTTCTGTTGTATACTTTTCCATGGATCTCTGTCCTTTCTTCAGGCACTATATGTATTTAACGTAGCTGTATTCCATGTAAAAGTCAAGGAAAGCACAGGTTTATTCGAAATACAAATGGATGCCTGCTTCTTTATTGAAAGTTCCAAACATACTTGATTTGCAGGATACAGCAACCGAAATCTATGATACAATCAACTCAACCAATAATAAAGGATGGTTTTTCCAATGGCAAAGAAAGTTACCGAATGTCTGCATCATTATTTTCACGGCCTCGGCTACAACTGCGCAGAGACCACCCTGCGTGCGGCCGATGAAGCCTGGGAGCTGCATCTTCCCGAGGAAGCTTTCCGCCTGATGGGCGGCTTTGGCGGCGGCATGGGTGTGCAGGGAGTATGCGGCGCCGTCAGTGGCGGTGTAGCTGCCCTCAGCCACTATTATGTGCATATCACCGGCCATCAGAGTCCCCTGCTCATGGCAAAGGCCAAGATCTTTCAGGAGCGCGTTGCCGAACGCATGGGCAGTACAGCCTGTGCCCATCTCATGCCCAAGTATCTGACCGAAAAGGAAAGCTGCATGCCCACCATTACGCTGATCGCCGAGATCCTCGACGAAGTCAAAGATATGGAGCTGGATATCCCCCGTGCTCTTCCCCGCAAGCTGCGTCCGCTGCAGTTCCAGCAGGCGCTTGCCGGAAGCTGCCTGCGCATCGATATCCGCTCGGCCGAAGCCTATGCCGACGGCCATATCGAAGGCACCGTCAGCCTTCCCCTGTCTGCCCTTGGCGAAGCTTCTTTTGAAGCAGCAATGCCTGTTGTGCTGATTGCCGACGATATCAAAGCCGTAGATGCCGCTGCCGCCATCCTCGACAGCAAGGGTGTTGCCGAAGTTTATTACTTTGATACCAACAACTGGAAAGGCGAATGGACAAAATCCTGACAGAACCGGTAATATATAAAAAACGGACCGTTTGTCGGTCCGTTTTTTATTTTGTCTATACTTTTTTCTGTGCAAAATGGGCTAACCGATCAGCTTTTCGGGGTCGATGGGCCAGCGGCCAAAGATACGGGCGGCATCCATCAGGGCCTGCATATTTTCCTCGGGTGTATTAGCCGGCATCTGGCAGCCGGATGTCAGGGTAAAGCCGTTGGGCGAATCCCAGCCCTGGCGAATGCATTCACGGGCTGCACGCAGAACATCGTGCGATGTGCCCAGCTTCATGACATCAACAGGCGGAACATTACCCTGGATACCCATGGTGCCGCCGAGAACGATCTTGGCCTCTTCCAGGCTTTCGACATTGTCGAGGCTGAAAGCGCCGATGCCGGTGTCGCGCAGATCTTCCCACAGCTTACGGCTGGTGCCGCAGATATGCAGGCCGCAGCCGCCGCCGAGACTCTTGACATAATCGACATTCTTCTTGAAATAAGGCAGCGAGAACTTGCGGTATTGCTCGACGCTGATCAGAGCAGTCGAACTGACGGGATCGGGGAAACCGATGCTGACGCCCATTTCGACCAGGCGCTTGATCAGACGGTTGTTGTTCTCGACGATGACCTCCATCAGCTGATGGACCTTTTCGGGCTTCTTGATCATGCCGATCAGCAGCTGTTCGGTGCCCAGAACCATGGCAGCGATCGACAGAGGGCCGGTGACCGATGCGCTGACCGACACTTCTTTGCCCAGACGATCCTTGACCTTTCTGACAGCATCAAGAATGATGGGCAGACGGCCGTCCTTATCGACATCGACCAGCTTGGCATTGTCAACCTCGCTGAGATGGAGTGCGGGCTTGGCCAGCTGTGCAACATTGTTTTTGGAATATTTGATCTCCGAACCCATGGCTTCGGCCATGCCGCGGAGTGATGTGGAAATACCGGCACCGTCGGAGCCAAACTTGCGATGAATATATTCTTCGACCTGTGCCATGATCTCCGACGAGAAATAATACTCGTCCATGCCGGCGCCTACCAGATAGGACATGGTTTCGCCGCCGTCCAGGCTGGCGGGAATGCGGTCGACCGGCTTGCCCTGACCGTACAGTGTGGTACGTTCCAGGCTGGTCAGTTCATCCTTGGGGACCTCCAGACCGTGGAGGTAGCTTGCGATCAGATCCATAGCTTACTTTGCTCCCTTCAGTTCCTTCATCTTCTTAACGGCAGAAGCTGCATCGGTTGTGTAGGCATCCGCACCGATCTCATCGGCAAACTTCTGCGAAATGGGGCCGCCGCCGATCATGACCTTGTACTTGTCGCGAATGCCCTTTTCCTTAAGCTTTTCAATAACGGTTTTCATGCCGCCCATGGTGGTGGTCATCAGTGTGGACATGCAGATAAAATCGGCATTCTTTTCTTCGGCTGTGGTAATAAAATCATCCAGCGGAACATCGCGGCCCAGATCCCAGACTTCAAAGCCACCCGATTCGCTCATGATGCGAACCAGATTTTTGCCGATATCGTGGGTATCGCCTTCGACAACGCCAATGACAACGCCGATCTTTTCGCCGTTCTCTTCCTGCTTGATATGAGGCTTGAGAACATCGATGCCCACATTCATGGCATAGGATGCGGTCAGGACTTCGGGAAGGAAGTATTCTCCGCTCTCATACAGATCGCCGACCTTATCCATGCCGGGGATCAGACCTTCGTTGATGGTCTCGGCAGCATCGATGCCTTCGTCCAATGCCTGCTGGCACAGTTCCTCAACGGTTTCATCTTCCATTTCGACAATGTTTTCGGCAATGGCCGCAAACAGTTTTTCTTTTTCCATCTCTATATCCTCCGTGCGCTCCTATTTTTATTTTTTCGGGAAGATCATACATCCCGCAAACAGACTTTCATAATCCTGTGTTTCGGCCAGCTCCATATATTCCATGTTTTCGGCCAACTGCTCCATGGATCTGCGTTCGGTATCCGACATCATTGCCATATAGGCGCCGGTTTTGGACGAGTTGCCCACATAGACCAGCTTATCTGCAACTTCGGGTGGCAGAATACC
The DNA here is from genome assembly GCA_017396925.1 of Clostridia bacterium. GTDB lineage: Bacteria > Bacillota > Clostridia > Oscillospirales > Butyricicoccaceae > RGIG1902. The sequence goes on along the minus strand of JAFQKM010000036.1, from coordinate 5,936 downwards.
GGTGCCGACAAGGGAATCGACCGGCAGATGTGCGCCGAACTGACCGGCGATCAGAACCTTGTCCAGATCCTCCATGCCGATTCCGGCCTTGCGCAGAAGTGCCATAAAGCCGGAAAGAATGGCCCCTTTGGCCAGCTGAACCTGCCGGACATCATCCTGCGTGATGATCAGACCGCCCTCCAGCCGGAATGCGCGCTTGGTTCCCCGCAGGAATAGCCGCGCGTCGGCTCCCGGGCCGGAATCGCTCTTTTTAATAAATACACCCGAAGGTTTGACAAAGCCTTTATCCAGCAGTTCGCGAACAGCCGCCAGAATGCCGCTGCCGCAAAGGCCGACGGCATGGGTATCGCCGATCACCTTCAGCTCGGTCTGTTCCGGCAGGATCCGAATCTCCTCGACAGCGCCTTCGGCCGCACGCATACCGCAGCTGATATTGGTGCCCTCCAGGGCCGGGCCTGCTGCACAGGAGCAGCAGAGCAGCCTGCCGCCACTGGCCAGAACGATCTCACCGTTGGTGCCGATATCAATAAAGAGGACATTCCCCTTTTCCTTCTGCATATTGCAGACATGTGCGCCTGCAACGATATCCGAACCGATATAAGCAGAGACCTGCGGCAGGCAGTAAAGCTTTGCACCTTTACAGGATTTCAGCCCGATTTCTTCACATTTCAAGGTCTGTGCCGCCTTAAAAACCGGTGTGTACGGTGCGCGTCCCAGCGGGCGGGCGTCCACACCAAGCAGCATATGGGTCATGGTGCAATTGGCAGCTACTGTAACTGTACGGATCTCCTGTTCTGCACGTCCGGCATCCCGGCAAGCCTGCAGAATCAGGTTATCCAACTGCTCGACAATGGCCTTCTGCAGTTCGGATGCAGCCGCCTCTGGATGCTCGTATTCATAGGTGATACGGGTAAGGACGTCCAGACCAAATCGCTTCTGAGCATTGATCTGGGAAGCCGAAGCAAGCTCTTCCCCGGTCTGCAGGTCGATCAGCGAAACAACCACCGTTGTTGTGCCGATATCGATGGCAACACCACAGCCGCCATCAAACGAGTCCCGTGTAAAGTCGGGCAGATATCCCTTGGTCAGCATCTGATTGCCGCGCTCCTGACGGGGCAGTTCGAGATCGAGATCGCCGACAACACGGGTAAGGCAGGCCAGACGGATACTCCTATCAATTTCCTCTTCTTTCAGCAGCCTGCGTTCGGTGGCTTCCATCGGGGAAGCTTCACCACTCAGAATGCGTACACGGCATTTGCCGCAGACACCGGTGCCATTACAGGGATTTTCAATAAAGACTTCGGCCTTATGGAGCACCTGAAGCAGGTTTTCCCCCGTTTCACAATGGATTCGTCGGCCGTTTTCCAGAATGTGCAGAACCGGCATTTATCCACGCTCCTTCAGCGTCTCCAGCATGGCGCGGATATTTCCAAGCGGCGAGCGCATACCCAGTCCGCAGGCCGGAGAGATAATATCGAAGCCGTTATCGGCAGCAAAGTTTGTCATAACAGCGATCTTTTCAGGCTCGCCGAACTCCAGCGTATAGGTGCTTATATTGCCCATAAGCACACGATCGGGCAGCGCCGGCCGCGCCTCGCGAATGGGCACAATAGAGTCGAAGCTGAGTACATCGCTCTCAATTTTATTCGCCTGGGGATATACCTGGCGCATCTGTCCGCAGATATGAACGATGACTTTGGCACCCGCTGCCTTGAGCGGCGCGATCAGACGATTGAGATACTGTACGGTAAACTCTTCAAAATATCTGGGGCCGAGGATCTCACCCGTGCCGCTGGGATCGGAAATGGCAATGACATCGGCGCCGGCTTCGATCTGAGCCAGGCCGAACGCGATCAGCTGATCGGTCACAAAGGCCATAAAGGCGTGCGCATCGGCGTTTTTCTTACGAAGTTCCTTGAAAAAGACGGTCGGCTCGATCAAAGAGCTGGCTGTGCTGACCGGACCGGTCAGATTGCCAACAATGGGAACCTCACGAAGTTCTTCACGCAGCAGGCGAATGGCTTCAACAGTAATGCCTGCTCTGCCGGCAGTATGGTCTACACAGGGCAGCTTGGTATGGTCGGAAACCGTATTGATGACATATTCCGAAACATGAGGCTCGACAATATTGGAGCCCATGGTCACCTTGGCGCCCATGGCTTCGGCCTCGACGGTCATGCAGAAGGGCACGCCGACATTTTCAAAACAGCCCGATGTATAGGCGGCTTTTGCCAGATCGGCCATCATGCGTGCATCTGAATGGGCCGCAGGCAGGCTTACGCCGCAGCTTTCCATCAGCTCGGCAGTGATCATATTCATCATACCGCCCGGGCAGATGCAGGCCGGACGGTCGATTTCTGCTTTTTCAATGGTATGGAGCAATCGTTCTCTGGGATTCATAAATGTCTCCTCTATAAAAGGGTCAGGCCATTGAGGCCATTCGACCGGAACTTGTGATTTTTAATACAGCCATGGCCGACAAATCGGCATTTCCCCCGTGCCGACAGAACAGCCGCGGCATAATCCGCTTGGGCTGATACAGGCAATGCAGTGCTCTGCGCCAGGCCGGTATCCAGCAGGGCAAAAGCTGTCTTTGGACAGAGATGAACAAGAGTTTCCGGATGAAGCCTGTCCTCCATCCCTTGCAGAAGGGGTAAGGTAAAGCTGCGCACCATCTGTTCGGCCAGCTTGGGACCGATGATGTTGACGCCGCCGGTCGGATCGGCATAGCTGATGATCGATACGCCGCTTTCCTGGGCGGCCTGCATATAAGCCAGAAGATTACGATGCAGATGGGCAAATACCTGCTCCATCTTTTCGGGTTCTTTTCGAAGGAATCGGAACAGCAAAGCCGGATCGATCAGACCACCCAGCAAAGTAAAGGGGCCTGTGATCTCCAAAATCACGGTCTCTCCCCTGCGATGCAGTTCCCTGCACGCGGCCAGCACCTGTGCGATACGACCTTGGGTAAAATCCATGTCCGGAAGGGTCAGCAGATCATCCAGAGTGCTGCAGGCATAATCCACGACACGAGGGCCGTTTTTCCGATCGCCATAGCGCACCTTAGCGCCTAAGGTCTCGGCTTCAACGGTATGGCAGAAGGGCAGCATACACCAGGGCGCATTCGTCTTTTCCCTGACTTCCAGTGCAAATGCCCCCATAGCATCGGCATACAGATGAATATCGGGCACCGGCAATAACGAAGCTTCCAACAGAACCTCTGCTCCATCCTGCAAATGCGTGCAGGGAAAATCTCGTATCACGATTCTATCACCCTTTCATGCATATTTCTGTAGATTTTATCATAGCATGTTTTCTTCTGGATAGATATATTTATCGAAAAAACCAATAATATATCATAAAGAGATTTAAAAAAACAATTTCAAAATAAAATGCCCCTATGCTATCCTTTAAGTAGTATCAACACCTATATTTATATAAAAAAACCAAAGAACAGAGAGGAATCTATTATGAAAGCCAAAGAACCCGCCCTGATTGTTACCTTTGCCAATACACCCGATGCCATTGCTATGGAAACATTCTGCAAGCAGAACGATCTGCCCGGCCGTCTGATTCCCATTCCCGGCGCCCTTAAAGCCGGCTGCGGTCTGGCCTGGAAGGCGCCTGCCGATCATGAAGCCCTGTTCACCGAAAAGATGAATGCTGCCGGCACCAAATATGCCTCCATTCAGGTTATCGAACTGTAATCAGAAAGGACCATCGTCATGATCTATCTCGATAATGCCGCCACCACCATGATCAAGCCCCAGCCGGTCATCGATGCCGTTGTTGCTGCCATGACTTCCATGGGCAATGCCTCCCGCGGCGCCCACGGCAGTGCGCTGCAGGCTTCCCGTACGGTCTACGACGCCCGATGCAAACTGGCCAAATTGTTTGGCTGCAAGTCTCCCGACCATGTAATCTTCACCTGCAATTCCACCGAGTCCCTCAACATCGCCATCACCGGCGCCATTCCTGCCGGCAGCCATGTTATCTCCACCGATCTGGAGCACAATTCGGTCCTCCGTCCCCTCTATCGCCTGGAAGAAGAACAGGGTGTCAAGCTCTCCTTCGTTCCCGCCGACAAGCAGGGCAATATTGACTATGCTGATTTTGAAAAGCTGATCACACCCGAAACCAGTGCCATCGTCTGCACCCATGCTTCCAACCTGCTGGGCACCAAACTGGATCTGGTTCGTATCGGTCAGATCGCCAAGGCCCACAACCTGCTGCTCATCGTCGACGCTTCTCAGACTGCCGGCGCCGCAAATATCGATATAGAAGCTATGAATATCGATATCCTCTGCTTCACAGGTCACAAGGGTCTGATGGGTCCTCAGGGCACCGGTGGTCTCTGTGTCCGCGACGGTCTGACCCTGCGCCCCTTCAAGGTTGGCGGCTCGGGCATTCAGTCCTACAACAAGCACCAGCCTGTCGAGTTCCCCTCCTGTCTGGAAGCCGGCACACTCAACGGCCATGGCATTGCCGGCCTGTCGGCTGCTCTGGATTATCTGGAAGAAGTTACCGTCGAAGCCATCGAGGCCAAAGAGCATGCCCTGATGATGCGCTTCTATGAAGGCGTTTCCAAAATCGAAGGCGTTACCGTCTATGGCGATTTTACCCAGCCCCGTACCGCCATCGTCACACTGAACATCCGTGATTACGATTCGTCGATGGTCTCCGATGCCCTTTCGGAAGATTACGGCATCGCCACCCGCGCCGGTGCCCACTGTGCTCCTCGCCTGCATCAGGCGCTCGGCACTACTGCCCAGGGCGCCATCCGCTTCAGCATCTCCTGGTTCAACACCGAGGAAGAAATCGACGAAGCCATCCGCGCCGTTGCCGAACTGGCCGTTGAAGAATAAAGGCTTGTAATTCCCCCGATATACAAGAGAGAGAAAGAACTGATTATTTGAAGGAGGAAACCATTTATGTCCAACTACGTTGAAATGTGGAAAGATCTCGGCATGGATCTGGAGAATCACGACCTGCTCTGCCAGGTACTCCCCACCGCTGTCGGCGACGTTTTCCTGTCGCAGGAAAACCGTCCTCAGGGCATGGATTTCTGGGATCTCGTTATCTCGGAAGTTCACGGCATCCGTCCCGCTGAGCTGATCGAAGCACAGAAGGAAGGCCGCAAGGTCTTCGGTACCTTCTGCGTTTATGTCCCCGACGAAGTCATCGTTGCTGCCAAGGGTATCGTTACCGGCCTGTGCGGCGGCTCCCAGTTCTGGGTTCCCGATGGCGAAGCCGTTCTGCCCAGAAGCATGTGCCCCCTGGTTAAGGCATCGGTCGGCGCACGTCTCGGCAAGACATGCCCCTTCTTCCGTATTGCCGATATGTATGTCGGCGAGACCACCTGCGATGGCAAGAAGAAGGCCTATGAGATCCTGGGTCAGGACGTTCCCATGCACATCATGGACGTTCCCCAGATGAAGCGTGAAAAGGATATCCTCAAGTGGAAGGAAGAAATTGCCGAGTTTGCCAAGATCGTCGAAGAGTTTACCGGCAACCAGATCACACCCGAAAATCTGGCAGAATCCATCAAGATCCACAACGAAAAGCGCAAGGCTCTGCAGCGTGTATACGATTGCCGCAAGTCGGAGTGCCTGCCCATTTCCGGCCGCGACGCCCTGCTGATGACACAGATCTCCTTCTTTGATGATCCTGTCCGCTGTGCCCAGATGTGCAACCGTCTGGCCGATGAGCTGGAGAAGCGCATTGCCGACGGCGTATCCGTTGTTCCTGCCGGCACAAAGCGTATCCTGATCACAGGTACCCCCATGGCTGTTCCCAACTGGAAGCTGCATAACATCGTAGAGACCAGCGGCGGCGCTGTTGTCTGCGAAGAGATGTGCACCGGCACACGCTACTTCGAGAACCTGGTCGACGAGTCCGGCGCAACACTCGACGAGCAGTTCATGGCTTTGTCCCAG
>JAFQKM010000290.1 GCA_017396925.1 Clostridia bacterium | reverse complement strand
CGACAACGCCAAGGAAAACCTGATGAACCGCTTTGGCATCAGCGAGATCCAGGCCCAGTCGATCCTCGAGATGCAGCTGAGAAGACTGCAGGGCCTCGAGCGCGAGAAGATCGAGAACGAACTGAATGAGCTGCGCGCCAAAATCGCCGATTATAACGATATTCTGGCCAAGCCTGCCCGCGTTTACGAGATCATCCGCGAAGGCCTGCTGGAGATCAAGGAAAAGTATGGCGATCCCCGCCGCACCGAGATCTCTCATGTCGAGGACGAGATCGACATCGAAGACTTGATCGAAGAGAAGCAGTGCGTCTATACCATGACCCGTATGGGCTATATCAAGCGCCTGCCTGTCAATACCTACCGCAGCCAGCGCCGCGGCGGCCGCGGTATCACCGGCCTGACCACCCGCGAAGAGGACGTTGCCGATACCATGTTTACAGCATCGAGCCACGCACAGATCCTTTTCTTCACCAATAAGGGCCGCATGCACCGCCTGAAGGGCTATCAGATCCCCGAGAGTTCGAGAACCGGCAAGGGCATGAATATGGTTAACCTGCTGCAGATCGAAGGCGACGAAAAGGTCACCTCGATGATTCCCATCAACGGCTTCGAGGAGGATAAGTATGTCTTCCTGGTCACCAAGATGGGTACCGTTAAGCGCATCGCCATGCCCATGCTGCAGACCGCCCGTAAAGCCGGCATCCGTGCCATCGGCCTGGAAGAGGACGATGCACTGGTATCGGTCCTGATCACCGACGGTGATGATCACATCGTCATGGCCACCGCCAACGGTTCGGCCATCCGGTTCCATGAAAATGAAGTCCGTCCCATGGGCCGCGAGGCCTTTGGCGTCCGCGGCATCAAGCTGCGTGAGGGCGACTGGGTTGTCGGCGCCGATAAGCAGAGCGCCGGCGAGTTCCTGCTGACCGTTACCGAAAAGGGCTACGGCAAGCTGACGCCCACCGAGGAATATACCGCCCATCACCGCGCAAGCAGCGGTATGACTGCCCATAACCTGACCGAAAAGACCGGTAAGCTGGTTGCCATCCGCGTGGTCAACTTCGAGGACGACCTGCTGGTTATGACTTCGGAAGGCGTTGTCATCCGTATGGCTGCCGGATCGATCCGTATCTGCGGCCGCGCATCTCAGGGGGTTATTCTGGTCAAGGTCGGCGAAGGCGGCCATGTCATCGACGTCGCACTGACCGAAAAGGAAGAGGAAGAACCTGCCGAGGGCGCCGAAGTCCCCGCTGAAACTTTCGAAACTTCCGAAGAGAGCGCTGAGTAAGGCATGAAGACGGTTGAGATCTATACCGACGGCGCCTGCTCGGGTAACCCCGGCCCCGGCGGCTGGGGTGCCATCCTGCGCTGGAACGGCATCGAAAAGGAACTGTCGGGCGGCGAACCCCAGACCACCAACAACCGTATGGAGCTGATGGGTGCCATTTCGGCCTTCGAAGCCCTCAATCAGCCCTGTGTCGTTGAGTTTTATACCGATTCGCAGTACATCACCAAGGCCATGACCGAGGGCTGGCTTGCCAACTGGAAAAAGCGCGGTTGGAAAAAGGCCGATAAGTCGCCGGTCCTCAATGTGGATCTGTGGCAGCGGCTGGACGCCTGCTTCCAGAAGCACGAAGTCCATGTCCACTGGGTCAAGGGCCATGCAGATAATCCGTTTAACAACCGGTGCGATGAACTGGCAGTTGCTGCAAGACTGAAATATTGATCGAAGGGCCCTTGACCCGATCGCCGCCTTTGCGGCGCCGATTTTGG
>JAFQKM010000289.1 GCA_017396925.1 Clostridia bacterium | reverse complement strand
GCGGAAGGTGGTGATCTCCAGCGGCTCCCCCTCCATGAGGACGGTGACCGTGCCGTGTTTGAGGCCGGTCTCGATGATGCGGAAGCCGGAAAAGGCCGCCATGGTCTCCTGGGGCAGAGCCGAGGTGGTGATGTCCCAGTCGTGGGGCTGTACGCCGCGGACGGCGTCGCGGACACAGCCGCCCACCAGATAGCCTTCGTATCCCTGCTGCTCGAGGATCTCGATGGCCCGCGCGGCGGCATCGGGGATCTGAATATGCATGGTGGTCTCTCCTTTCATAAAAAACCGCCCGGCAGAAGGCGCTGCCGGGCGATGGGATTCTTTATTCTGCTTCCTGCTCGGCAGGGGCGGATGTGGGTGCTTCGGGCTGTGCCTCGGCAGCAGGGGCTGCGGCTTTGGCGGAAGTCTCGAGGCCCAGCAGACCGTCTTCGTGGATCTGGCTGAGGTCGGCGTCCTCCTGCTCGAAGAGGGCGGCAAACTGCTTTTCGCCAATGGTCTCATACTGCATCAGGGCAGCGGCGATCTTATCCAGCATGGCCATATTGTCGGAGATCATGCGGGTGCAGCGCTCGTAGGCGCCGTCGACGATGGCCTTGACTTCGGCGTCGATCATGGCGGCGGTGGCATCCGAGATGTTCTTGCTCTGGGCAAAGTCGCGGCCCAGGAAGACCTCTTCGTTGGAGTTGTAGCAGATGGGGCCCAGCTTGTCGCTCATGCCATACTTGGTGACCATGCCGCGGGCGATGGAGGTGGCACGCTCGATGTCGTTGGAGGCGCCGGTGGAAATATCGTCCAGCACCAGCTTTTCGGCCACACGGCCGCCCAGCAATACGACCAGCTCGTCGAGCATCTCGTTCTTGGAGGCGTAATACTTATCCTCCTTGGGCAGGCTCATGGTAAAGCCGCCGGCGCGGCCGCGGGGGATGATGGATACCTGATGGACGGGATCCTGGGAAGGCAGCAGGCGGGTGACGAGGGCATGGCCGGCCTCGTGATAGGCGGTCAGCTTCTTCTCGTGGTCGGAGATGACGCGGCTCTTCTTCTCGTTGCCCATGATGACCTTCAGATAGGCGTCGTCGAGGTCCTTGGTGGTGATGGCGGGGCGATCGGCACGGGCAGCCAGCAGGGCGGCCTCGTTGAGCAGATTCTCGAGATCGGCGCCGGTGAAGCCGACCGTCTTGCCGGCGATGGCGTCGAAGGAGATGCCCTCTGCAAAGGGCTTGCCCTTGGCGTGGACCTGCAGGATCTCGCGGCGGCCCTGGATATCGGGCACACCGATGTAGATCTGACGGTCGAAACGGCCGGGACGGAGCAGCGCGGGGTCGAGGATATCGGCACGGTTGGTGGCCGCCATAACGATGACGCCCGAGTTGTTGCCAAAGCCGTCCATCTCGACCAGCAGCTGGTTGAGGGTCTGTTCGCGTTCGTCGTGACCGCCGCCCAGACCCGCGCCGCGGTGACGGCCGACAGCATCGATCTCGTCGATGAAAATTATCGATGCGGGGTTTTTCTTTGCGGTATCGAAGAGGTCGCGTACGCGCGATGCGCCGACACCGACATACATTTCAACGAAATCCGAACCGGAGATGGAGTAGAACGGTACGCCCGCTTCACCGGCGACTGCCTTTGCGAGCAGGGTCTTACCGGTACCGGGAGGGCCTACGAGCAGTACGCCGTGCGGGATCTTCGCGCCGAGCTTTGTGAAGTGCGAGGGATCCTTTAAGAATTCAACGACTTCCTTTAATTCTTCCTTTTCTTCATCCGCACCGGCAACGTCCTTGAACAGCACCTTTTTCTTCTCGTCCGAGCCGAGCTTGGCGCGTGCTTTACTGAAGTTGGCGATCTTGCCCTTGCCGCCGGTCGCCTGATTCATCATGAATATCCAGAGTATGACGAAAAGGACGATAACGATCAGATACGGCAGCAGGCTGACCCACCACGGTATTTCGATCGGTTCGGGATAATTGAACTGCTCGATTATTCCCTTTTCGTACTGCTCGAATATGATATCATGGAAATCGTTATAGAACAGATTCAGATCTGCCAGGCGATATTCGAGAATTCTGTCGTTGTGGGTGATTATGGTGAGGTTGTTCGATTCATCTACCTCGAACGCTCTTACCTGTTCGTTCTGGAATAATGAT
>JAFQKM010000288.1 GCA_017396925.1 Clostridia bacterium | reverse complement strand
TAATCTTGATTTCGGCACCTGCATCGTCCATGGCCTTAGCTGAGTCAAATTCGCAGTTTGTGCCGGGGAAGATTCCTTGATATAGAGGCCGGGTTCGTTGGAAACCACCATGCCGGGGGCATAGACCGTGCGGTCGTGGGGATCGTGGGTATCGAGGCCCAGAGAATGGGAAACGCCGTGGTAATAATACTTGCCGACCTCGCTGTCGTCGGAGATCAGTTTGATGCTGCGCAGGGCCTTCTTATAGTAGTCGATGACGGCCTGCTGAGAATCGCGCAGCAGATTGCCGGGGCGCATCTTGTCGGCCGCCACGTCCATGGCCTCGCGGACGATCTTGAAGAGATCCTTCTGACGGTCGGTGAACTTACCGCCGACGGGGAAGGTACGGGAAACGTCGGATGCGTAATTCTTATACTCGGCACCCAGATCGAAGAGGATCAGATCGCCGGCCCGGGCGATGTGGTCGTTGTCGCTGTAGTGCAGCATGACGGCGTTGGCGCCCGAAGCTGCGATGGTGGTGAAGGCCTTCTTCATGCCGGCACGGGCCACATAGTGCTCGAAGTCGGCAGCCCACTGATACTCATACTCGCCGGGCTTGGCGGTCTGCAGCATATGGGTCAGGGCGTTGATGGTGCAGTCGCCGGCGGTGCGGATCAGCTCGACCTCCTCGGGGGTCTTGATCGCACGCAGGCCCGAGATGACCTTGGCGATGTTGCGGATGGGCAGAGCGGGGAACTTCTCGCGCAGTTCGGCAGCATAGCGCTCGGCGACGGTGGGAGCAGCGCCCAGCGTCAGACGGTCGAGGGAGAACCACAGGCTCTCGGCTTCGCGGGCCACCTTACGGCCGACAAAGCGCTCCATCTCCTGGGTATACTTGACGTCGCTCTCGGCGATGCCGCTGCGCTCGAAGGCGCGTTCCTTTGTCAGCATCTTGCCGTTCCACTTGATGACTTCCTCGTCGGGCTGCTCGATGAACAGGGTCTCGGTGCAGCCGGCAGCTGTCTTGCCCAGCACCAGCCAGACATTCTGGCTCTCGATGCCGGTGAGGTAATAGAAATTGCGGTTGACCGCAAAGGGAGACATGTTCTGGTCGTGGCTCTTGACGGGGGCCATGCCCGAATGGAGAAAGGCAACGGCGCCCTCTTCCATCTTGTCGAAGAGCTTCTGACGGTTGTTTTTAAAGAAAGCAGATGTCATATGGTTTGACCTCCTGTTTTGTTCTTACAGCCACCAGTATACTATAGAATTATGTATTTTTCCAGCCTATTTATATGGATGGAATATATCCTGCCGTTCGGGCAGCCTCTTCCCTGTCATACCACGCGGCCCCCCCTGTCATCCCGAGTGGAGCGCAGCGAAATCGAAGGATCTCACGCCATGCAACAACATACTGCCCTCCTCATTGCCATTTTGATGACTTTATGATATATTTTAATCACAGGTAATTTCAAATATCACCGACTGAAGTTTTCACACCGAGAAAGGATGTTTTTTATGCAGGCACTGACACGCAGCGAACTGGAGATCATGACCGTCCTCTGGGAGGCCGGCCGTCCCCTCTCCCGCGCCGAGATCATCGAGTTTTCGCCCAAGAAGACATGGAAGGCCAGCTCGATCCACATTATGCTCAACGGCCTTTTGGACAAGGGCGCCATCGAAGTGGCCGGTTTTACCAAGATCGGCACCCACTACGGCCGCACCTTTGCCCCCACCATGGACGAGGCACAGTATGCCGTTTCCCAGATCCGGAACCTGTCGGCCTGGCAGAAGGCCCCGGCCCAGACGGCACAGAACGTCATCAGCGAGCTGCTGGGCAGCGCCGAGCTGGAAGACGAGACCCTCGATGCGCTGGAGGCCCTGCTGCAGAAAAAGCGTAAGCACTGATGCATCCCTCTGCCCTCTACCGCACATCGCCGGCTGCCATCCTGCCATGGGTGGGGATCTTTGCCGCATTGCTGCTGGCGCCGCAGATCACCGCCGCCTCGATCGGCACGGCCCTGCTGTGGTTCAACCTCTTTCTGGGGCTGCTGCTGGCCCTGATGGGCTGCAGGACCACCATTCTGACCTTCGGCCTCTCTCCCCTGCTGCTGGGCACCGGCCTCAGTCTGCTGCGGCTGCTTCTGCCTCTCGATCTAGGATGGGCATGGGTCGTCGAGTCAAGGCTTCTGCTGCCTGCCCTTCGGCAGCTGCTGGGCATGGAGGTCTTCACCCTCGGCGGCACATCGGTCAGTCTGCTGGCCTTGCTGCTTCCCCTGTGGGCCATCGGCAGCCTGGTTCTGCTGGGCTGTTTCCTGCTGACCCGGCTGCGCTTCACGCGCTTTGCCCGCCGCCTGCCGCCGCTGAAGGATCCCCATATCCATGCCCTCTGCCGCCGCGTGACCGGACGGGATCTGCCCCTCTGCCGAAGCCATGGCGGCTCCCCCTTTATTTTCGGGCTGACCGTCCCCACCCTCGTACTGCCCGACTATCCCTATACCGACGCCCAGCTCGACCGTATCCTGCGCCACGAATGGCAGCATCATCTTGGCCGCGACAGCTGGATCTCCCTGCTGCTCGACCTTCTCTGTGCCCTGCTGTGGTGGGATCCTCTGCTCTGGCTGCTGCGCCGCAGAAGCAGGTGTGTCCTCGAGCTGCGATGTGACTTCGGCGTACTGCGCACGCTGGATAACGAGGGCCGCACCGATTATTATGATATTATTTTACAGACTGCCCGTATGGCCCATGCCCACAAGGGCCATCCCCATGCCTTTCGGCTGGCTGCGCCGCCCATCGTCGAGCGCTTTGAACTGGGCCTCGACTTTGCCCGCATCGAACGGCAGAGCGCCCGTTATGCGCGGCTGCTGCACCTGGCCATCCTGCTTTGCTGGCTGCTTTCCTACATGGTGGTTTTTCGGGCAGGCACACCTCTTTGGATATGAAAGGAGAATCTCTATGCTTCAGTACAGACCCTTTGGTTCCGATCGTCTGGCCGACGTCCGTGCCCTTTACGAAAAAGAAGGCTGGCGCGCCTATCTGAATGACGACCGCAAGCTGGAAGACGCACTGCAAAACTCCCTCTGGCTCTATGGTGCATTCGAGGGCGACCGACTGATCGGCTTTGTCCGCTGTGTCGGTGACGGGCAGCACATCCTGCTGGTGCAGGATCTGATCGTCGATCCCGACTTCCGCGGCCAGGGCATCGGCACTGCCCTCTTCAATGCGGCATGGGAGACCTATGCCCATGTGCGTATGTTCATGGTGGTCACCGATATCCCCTCCGAAGGCGCCAACCGCTTCTATCAGCGCCTTGGCATGAAGCCGCTGGAAAAGGGGCAGATGATCGGCTATTTCCGTTGATCCGACCCCAAAACTCCGAAACCGATTCGCCGCTTCCCCCTCCCTTCTGTTAGGCTGAAGAAAAACAGAAGGGAGTTTTTTTATGGCTGTCTATCCGCCCGGAAAACCCAAACGCTATGATCCCATCCGCAAAAAAGGGGATCTGCCGCCCCATGCCCCCGGGGAATACCGCATCACCACCCGGTTTCTGGGCCGCATCCTCTATATCGGCGAGACCGCCGACCTCCAGCGCCGTATGGGCGAGCATCTGCGCACCGGCAAGATCCGCGAGGCCCTGCGCCATCCGTTCCGCCGCTCCTGCTGGTTTGAATACAAGGTGGCCCACACCTCGGCCTCGCCCAAGGCCCGCCGCCAGCATGAACGCGAGAAGATCCGCCGCCATCATCCGCCCCTCAACCGTTCCAACGGGGGCGAAGGACGAACGGCAAAGACATAAGAAAAGCCACCCCGAAGGGTGGCTTTTTGGTTTCTTCTCACAGAGAAGGCAATTACTTCTTCAGAGCGATAACTTCGAACCCATAAATCGCGGCTGCTTCTGCGGAAGCAGCTAAACCGGCTGTCGCCAACGCGATTTACGGGCGGGAACCCCGTTCCCCCCGTATGCCCCCTTCCGCTCTCCGAGGGGACATAAAATATACTTGGCATAAGCGATTTACCTGATAAGAGAAAGCCACCCCGAAGGGTGGCTTTTTGGTTTCTTCTCACAGAGAAGGCAATTACTTCTTCAGAGCGATAACTTCGATCTCGATGAGGCCACTTCCCCACAAAAGCATGGCTTTTGCGGGGACCCCCATAGAATTAAATAGATTTCGCCCGAATGAATCGGCTCAAAATCAACGCCGCCATTCTACCGGCGGCGACCAAGGACGGCCCCGATCAAAAAAGCCACCCCGAAGGGTGGCTTTTTGGTTTCTTCTCACAGAGAAAGCAATTACTTCTTCAGAGCGATAACTTCGATCTCGACGAGGCCGTCCTTGAGCAGGCGGGCAACTTCGACGCAAGAACGTGCGGGCAGGATGTCGCCGCAGATATACTTAGCGTAAACTTCGTTGATCTTGCCGAAGTCGTTCATGTCCTTGATGAAAACGGTTGTCTTGATGATATCGTCCATTGTCAGGCCCTTTGTCTCGAGGATAGCCTTGACGTTCTCCAGAGCCTGAGCTGTCTGGCCCTGAACGCCTTCTGCAAAGTTGCCTGTAGCGGGGTCGATGCCCAGCTGGCCGGATGTGTAAACCAGGTTGTCGATTTCAAT
>JAFQKM010000287.1 GCA_017396925.1 Clostridia bacterium | reverse complement strand
GCTGATGATCTGGGTGACGCTCTGGGCAACGCCCTGGGTGACCGTATCGACGTCGTTGGTGATATAGCTCAGCACCTCGCCGTTGGTGCGGGTGTCGAAATAGCCCATGGGCAGGCGGTGGAGCTTGGCATTGATGTCGTTGCGCAGATTAAAGCCGATGCGCTGGGTGATGCCGTTCATGATAAAGCTCTGGAAAAAGGCAAACAGGGCGCCTGCGCCGTAGAGGGCACAGAGGATCAGGATGATGCGGCCCAGCGCCTCGAAATCGACGCCGCCCTGTCCGGCTGCCTTGCGCATAACACCGGCATAGACCTCGGTGGTGGCGTCGCCCAGGATCTTGGGGCCCTGTACCGAAAAGACCGTGCTGCAGACGGTCAGAACAGCAACGATGACCAGCTGGATCTTATAGGTTGTGATATAGCGGATCAGGCGGCTGAGAGATTTTTTAAAGTCTTTGGGTTTTTCAACCACACGGCCGGGGCCGCCGGGACCTCTTCTGCCGCCGGGACCGGGGCCTCGCGCAGGAGGAGCGCCTGCGCCGGGGCGGTTATTCTTGTTTTCAGCCATTGGCCAGTTCCTCCTTCGAAAGCTGAGAATAGGCGATCTCGCGGTATTCCTCGCAGCTTTCCATCAGCTGCTGGTGGGTGCCCATACCGACGATGCGGCCTTCGTCCAATACAATGATCTTGTCGGCGTTCATAACCGTACTGATGCGCTGGGCAACCACCAGAACGGCACTCTTTTGGGTGCGCTCGGCCAGCGCCGCGCGCAGGCGGCGGTCGGTCTTGTAGTCGAGGGCCGAGAAGCTGTCGTCGAAGATATAGATGGGCGCCTGCTTTGCCAGCGCACGTGCAATGGCCAGACGCTGCTTCTGTCCGCCCGATACATTGCTGCCGCCCTGGGCGATGGGGGCCTCCATGCCCTCGGGGCGCTCGGCGATAAAGTCGGCAGCCTGGGCAACCTCGGCGGCATCGCGGATGCGTTCGGCATTCATATCGGGATCAGAGAAGGCGATGTTGCTGTGGATCGAACCGCTGAAGAGCACCGACTTCTGGGGCACCAGGCCGATGCGGTCGCGCAGGTCGGTCTGCCGCAGCTGGCGGACGTCGACGCCCTCGACCTTTACGCTGCCGCCCGTGACGTCGAAGAAACGGGGGATCAGGTTGATAAGGGTCGACTTGCCGCAGCCGGTGGAGCCGATGATGGCGGTCATCTCGCCGGGATTGGCGGTAAAGGTGATATCGTGCAGGACCTTCTGCTCGGCGCCGGGGTAGGCGAAATCGACATGGTCGAACTCGACGGTGCCGGCCTTCCGGGGATCAAAGGCCTTGGGCTGTTCGGGATCGCGGATCGAGCTTTCGGCCTCGAGGATCTCGGCCACACGGCCGACGCTGACCAGCGCACGGGGCGCCGAGATCGACATCATGCCGACCATCAGGAAGGACATGATGACATGGGTGGCATAGTTGATAAAGGCGATCATATCGCCGACCTGCAGGTGGCCCTGCATGATGTGATGGGCGCCGACCCAGACGATCAGCAGGGTCGAGCCGTTCATGACGATATTCATAAAGGGCTGCATGGCCGCCATCGCGCGGTTGACGAACAGGCCGGTCTTCATCAGATTGGTATTGGCGCCGCGGAAGCGCTCGATCTCTTTCTCTTCGGTGCCGAAAGCACGGATGACCGGCAGACCGGTGAGGACTTCTCGGCTGACCAGGTTGAGGCCGTCGATCAGCTTCTGCTGCAGCTTGAACTTGGGCATGGTGACGCTCATAAGGATGACCAGCATCAGAATGATGAGGGCAACGCCCAAAGCGGTGATCCAGCTCATGCCGGCATTGGTGGTGAGCACCTTGATGATGCCGCCCACCGCCATCATGGGCGCATAGGTGACCATACGGGTCGACATAATGATCATCATCTGGATCTGCTGGATATCGTTGGTCGAGCGGGTGATCAGCGAAGCCGTCGAGAACTTGTCAAACTCGGAGGGGGAGAAGGACAGAGCCTTGGTAAAGACGGCGCTGCGCAGGTCGCGGGAAAAGCCCGCGCCGGCATAGGAGCTGCAGTAGCCGATGGCGATGGCCGCCGCGACCGACACCAGAACAACGCTCATCATGCGCAGGGCGCTTTTGATGATATAGGCCATCTGCTGTGCATGGGTATCCACACCCAGGGCGCGATAACAGCGCAGCATATAGGAAATGATGGCCGAACCCGAGCCTTCACCGGCGTCACCGGCCGTCTGGGCATAGACACGCTCGAGGGCGGCGGTCAGCAATTCGGCGTCGGCCTCGCTGATCTCGTCCAGAACATAGGCGTCCCGATGGTTGGGGAACTCGGCGGCCAGCCGATCATGAACGGCATCGGCAGCGTCGAAGGGCCGGTAAAAGCCCGCCGCTTCGGGTTCGAGATTGCGCAGGGTCTCGAACTCGCCGGCCGGGATCATGCGGGGCAGCTCGTCTTCGATACCCGAGGCCGCCAGACCGACGTCGACGAT
>JAFQKM010000286.1 GCA_017396925.1 Clostridia bacterium | reverse complement strand
GGCCAATGCCGCCGCCGATTTCCGGGAATTCATTTTCCGGAAATCTATGGATTTCAAAGGGTCCCCGCGAAAATCTTAATGATTTTCGTGGGAATGTCCGTTGTGCAGCAGCTTATGGACCTTGCCCTGCAGGATGCCGTTGTAGGCCTTGTCGATCAGGGGGTTCTCGCTGGACAGCTTGATCAGCGAACGCTTATCGGTCTTGTACAGACCTTCCAGACGGGCATCCTTGGTGGAGAGAACGACCGGGAAAGGCTGACCGCCGCCGGCTACGCAGCCGCGCTTGCAGGCCATGATCTCGATGAAGTGATACTTGCTCTCGCCGCTCTTGACCTTTTCCAGAACTTCGGATGCTGTACGCAGGCCGTTGACGATGGCGATATGCAGCTCCTTGCCCTTGTAGTTGACGGTGCATTCACGCAGGCCCTCGGTGCCGCGGACGCCCATGAAGCTGATGGCTTCGAGGTCCTCGGCCTTGCTGCTGTTGACCAGTCGGCGCAGAACGGCCTCGGTAACGCCGCCGGTTGCGCCGAAGATGGCACCGGAACCCGATGCGATACCAAAGGGCATATCGAGGGATTCGTCCTCGAGGGTTGCCAGATCAACACCGGCTTCCTGGATCATGGAGGTCAGCTCGGCGGTTGTGACGACATAATCGACATCCTGTACGCCGTCGGTGAAGTGCTCGGGACGCTTGATCTCGCTCTTCTTGGCGGTGCAGGGCATGATGGCGACAACGATGGTCTCGCGGCCGTCAGCAGGCGGGTTGACGCGTGCCTCTTCCTTGAGGATGGCACCGACCATCTGCATGGGGCTGCGGCAGGTGGAGACATTCTTGCGGAACTCGGGATACTTGTTCTCGCAGAACTTGACCCAGCCGGGGCAGCAGGAGGTCAGCAGAGGCAGGTTCTCGCCCGACTCCAGACGCTCGAGGAATTCCTGAGACTCTTCCATAACGGTCAGGTCTGCACCGAAGTTGGTGTCGTAAACCTCGTCGAAGCCGATGCGGCGCAGGGCGGCAACCAGACGGCCCAGGCAGTTCTGGCCCTTGGGAATGCCAAACTTATCGCCGATGGCAACGCGGACGGCAGGTGCGATCTGGGCGACAACACGCTTGGTGGGATCGCCGATGGCCTCCCAGACCTTATCGACATCATACTTGACGGTGATGGCACCGGTGGGACATACGATACGGCACTGGCCGCAGCCGACACACTGGGTCTCGCTCAGCTTCTTGCCAAAGGCAGGCGCGACGACAACATTGGAGCCGCGGTAAGCAAAGTCCAGAATACCGACACCCTGGATCTCATCGCAGGTACGGACACAGTCGCCGCAGAGGATGCACTTGTTGGGGTCGAGTACGATGCTGTCGGAGCTCTTGTCGATGGGCAGCTTCTTCTTGTTGTTTTCAAAACGGACATCCTTGATGCCCAGGGTCTTGGCCAGCTTCTGCAGAGTACAGTCGCCGTTGACGACGCAGGTGGTGCAGTCGCTGCAGTGGGAAGCCAGCAGCAGCTCGATGATCATGCGGCGATGCTTCTGCAGGCGCAGGGTATTGGTATAAATGATCATGCCGTCGCGGGGCGGCTCGGTGCAGGAGGTCATGATGCGGCCTCTGTCGTCCTCGACGACACACATACGGCAGGCACCAAAGGTCGACAGCTCGGAATGGTAGCAGAAGGTGGGCAGATCGATGCCGGCCTTACGGATGACGGCCAGAATGTTCTTTTCATTGGTGAATTCAACCTTGCGGTTATTGATCATCATTACAGGCATATTTCTTTCCTCCTACCATTCAATATGGATTGCGCCAAAGGCACAGGCGCTCTCGCATGCGCCGCAGCGGATACACTTATTGGGATCGATGGTGAACGGCTGGCGGATCTCGCCGCTGATGGCATCGACGGGACAGTTGCGTGCACACTTGGAGCAGCCCTTGCAGCGCTCGGCGCTGATCACGAAGCGGCGCATGGACTCGCAGGCGCGAGCCGGGCAACGCTTGTCGACAACATGGGCGATGTATTCGTCGCGGAAGTTCTTGAGGGTCGACATGACCGGCTGAGCGGCGCTCTTGCCCAGACCGCAGAGGGCGGTCTCGGTGATGGTTTTTGCCAGATATTCCAGCATATCCAGATCTTCCAGCTCGCCGCGGCCCTGAACGATACGCTCGAGAATCTCCAGCATGCGCTTGGTGCCTTCACGGCAGGGTACGCACTTACCGCAGCTCTCGTTCTGGGTGAAGTTCATGAAGAAACGGGCAACCTCGACCATGCAGGTATGCTCGTCCATAACGACCATACCGCCCGAGCCGATCATGGCACCCAGCTTCTTGAGGGAGTCGAAGTCCAGCTGGACATCCAGATGTTCTTCGGTGAGGCAGCCGCCCGAGGGGCCGCCGATCTGGACGGCCTTGAATTTGCCGCCCTCCTTGATGCCGCCGCCGATATCATAAATGATCTCGCGGAGGGTTGTGCCCATGGGTACTTCGATCAGGCCGGTATTCTGGATCGCACCGGTCAGCGAGAAGGTCTTGGTGCCGGGGCTCTTTTCGGTACCAACACTGCGGTACCATTCTGCACCGTTCAGAACGATCTTGGGTACATTGGCAAAGGTCTCAACATTGTTGAGGACGGTGGGCTTGCCGAACAGGCCCTGCTCAACGGTGCGGGGGGGCTTGACGCGGGGCATGCCGCGCTTGCCTTCGATGGATGCGGTCAGGGCCGAACCCTCGCCGCAGACGAACGCGCCGGCGCCGCGGTTGATGCGCATTTTGAAGCTGAAATCGGTGCCCAGGATATTGTCACCCAGCAGACCGACACGCTCCAGCTCGGCAATAGCGTGGCGCAGACGCTTGACCGACACGGGATACTCAGCACGGACATAGATATAACCGACCTGTGCACCAACGGCATAGGCAGCCAGCATCATACCTTCGATCAGGCGGAAGGGATCGCCCTCCATGACCGAACCGTCCATGAATGCGCCGGGGTCACCCTCGTCGCCGTTACATACAACATAACGCATGGTCTCCTTCTGACGGGCGACCTGCTTCCACTTGGTACCGGTGGGGAAACCGCCGCCGCCGCGGCCGCGCAGGCCCGACTGATCGACGACATCAACGACCTCGCCCGGATTCATTTCAAACAGCGCCTTTTCCAGACCTCTGAAACCGCCGCTGACCAGATATTCTTCCAGCGATTCGGAATCGTACTTACCGAAATTCTCGACCAGCATACGGGTCTGCTTGGCGATAAAGGGAATCTCGTCGGGGCGCTTGTAGCGTGTGCCCTTCTGCATATACAGCAGACGCTCGACGACTTCCTGATGCTTGACGGTATGTTCAAAGATCTCGGCGCAATCCTCGGGCTGGACCTTTACGTACTGGATGACATCCTCGCCATGCTGGATGCGAACCAGGGGGCCAAGCTCACAGACGCCCTGGCAGCCAGTGCGCTTGACACCGATATGCGCATCGGGGCCGTGATGGCCAAACTCAACGGCAACACCGGTCTCGGCGGCCAGCTCGGCAAAGATCTGATAGATCTTTTCGGAGCCTGTAGCGATACAGCCGGTACCCGAACAGACCAGAATACGGCAATCATAGGCTTCCATCGCCTTACGCGCTTCTTTACGCAGCGCGATCAGTTCTTCTCTTGTACGGATCATACATTTTCCTCCTCGCGGATCTTCGCGATCAGGGCTTCGACCTTTTCAGGTGTCATGCGGGGATGGACTTCCTCGTTGACCATAACGGCAGGAGCCAGACCGCAGGCGCCAAGGCAGGAAACCGTTTCGACGGTGAAGAGCATATCGTCGGTGGTATGCTTCTCGCGGCTCAGACCGAGGACGCGATAAAAGGCATCCAGGACCGGCATCGACTTACGGACATGGCAGGCCGTACCGTCGCAGACTTTGATGACATACTTGCCCTTGGGTTCAAACGAGAAGTTTTCGTAGAAAGTGGCAACGCCATAGGCCTTGGCTTCGCTGATGCCCAGCTTGCCGGCTACATGGACCAACAGCTCGGGCGGCAGATAGCGATACTCTGCCTGAATGTCCTGAATGATCGGGATCAGGGACGACTCGACCGCGCCGTGGTAGGCGATGATCTCGTCGGCTTTGTCGTAATATGCTTTCTCCAGCATAAGAATCTCCTCCATAATCAATAACAGACAGCCGCTTTATCAGATTTTTCAATCTGTTTTAAAACAAACTATCGGGTTGATCTATTATACTGCTCTGTTAAGATTATGTCATTGCTCTTTTTCTCTTTTTGTGAAATTGTTATCATAAACTTGTTGCATTTTTCACAAAGATTTTCTCCTGTTTTTCGCTCTCTTGCTTCAAGTTTTTTCCATTATATTATATTTTTCTATTTCCAATCTATTTTCTTCCATTTTCCATCGATTTCCTCTTGTCGATTTTCGTTGACGGGAGCGGCATTCTACAGGTATAATACAAAGTAGAGATATGTAAGTTTAAAGGAGGATTCATCCTATGCTCAATAAAGAAGAAATGCTGGCCGTACTGCGCCGCGATGTTATCCCTGCTCTGGGATGCACAGAACCCGTCACCGTTGCGCTGGCTGCCGCTGATGCTGCCAAGGCGCTGGGCGGCGCTCCCACTTCCATCACCATGGAAGTTAATCCCAACATCTACAAGAACGGTATGTCGGTCGGTATTCCCCGCTTCTCCCGCGTCGGCCTGGAATATGCCGCTGCCCTCGGCGCGCTGATCGCCGATCCCAGCCTGGAGCTGCAGGTCTTCAGCGGTATCACTCCCGAGATCGAGCAGAAGGCCATTGAAATGGTCGAAGCCAAGTGTGTATCGGTCACCATCGACCGCGAGCAGACCAAGATCTATGCCCGTGCCGAGATCACCGGCGAAAACGGCAAGGCCCTGACCATCATCAAGGGCTCTCACAACAATATCATCCACACCGAAGTCAACGGCAACGTTCTGGTCGAGCGTGCCGAAAACGCCGGTGCTGCTGCCACCGACCTGACCGACAAGCTGATCTCTTCCTCTTTCATTCAGCTGCGCGAGCTGGTCGAAACCGCAAGCGAAGAAGAGCTGGCCTTTATGGAAGACGGCGTTAAGATGAACCAGGCTGTTCTCGATTTCAGCCTGACCAATCCTGTCGGCGTCGGCATCAACAAGACCATGCAGGAAGTTATGAACTCCGAGCTGCTGGGCAACAGCCTGCTGACCCGCATTCAGCTGTCGGTCGCCGCCGCCATCGAAGGCCGTCTGGACGGCTGCCCTTACACCGTTATGAGCTCGGCCGGTTCGGGCAGCAAGGGCATCGCCGTTATCCTGCCCATCGTTGAGACCGCCAAGCTGCTGGGCTCCACACGTCTGCAGACCCTGCGCGCGCTGGCCTACGGTCATCTGCTCAACAGCTACATCACCCATTATGTCGGCAAGCTGTCGGCCGTCTGCGCCTGCTCTGTTGCCGCCGCTACCGCTGCTTCGGCTTCCATGACATGGCTGATGGGCGGCAACGACGAACAGATCGGCTGGGCCGTCCGCAATATGTCGGGCGCCATCACCGGTATGGTCTGCGACGGCGGTAAGGTCGGCTGCGGCCTCAAGCTGGCTACAGCCACATCGGCTGCCGTTCTGAGCGCCATCCTGGCTGCACGCAAGGTCGTTCTGCGTGAGACCGACGGCATCTGCGGCGACACACCCGAGCAGTGCGTTGCCAACATGGGCCGCATCAGCGATCCCGGCATGGTTCGTGCCGACCGCGAGATCCTCGACATCATGCTGGAAAAGGCAAAATAAGCACGCAAAATCTCCCCTTTACCTTTTGGAAAAATCGTGATATACTACTTGAGCCGAGGGTATCCCCCTCGGCTCTTATATCCGGGTGTGGCGCAGTTGGTAGCGCGGGTGCTTTGGGAGCTCTCAAAGGTCCATCCATCATGTTTTCTGCCAATCCCGCAACCCCTTCAAACACTAAGCGAACACGGTTT
>JAFQKM010000285.1 GCA_017396925.1 Clostridia bacterium | reverse complement strand
CAGTGACTGATAAGTCACTGTCCACCGTGTTGGGGCTATCTGTGGTGGTGTTGTGGTCTTTGCAAAAACGCGGTTTTCAAACGGCGCAAAAAGTCATCAAAACAAAGGAAAAAGCACCGAAATCTCACGATTTCAGTGCTTCTTTGGTGGAGATAAGCGGGATCGAACCGCTGACCTCTTGAATGCCATTCAAGCACTCTCCCAGCTGAGCTATACCCCCAAGTTTTGGGCCGTTCTTTCGAACTGCTTGATTATAATACCACGGCCCATCCTGTTTGTCAACAGGTTTTTTTGAAAAAAATCAAAGATTTTCTACAGCCTTTTCGGGATCGATAAACATGACCTTAGAACCGAAGGAATGAAGGTAGCGTTCCAGCTGGCTGAACTCCAGAACAAGGGTCTTGGTATTGTCGCTGGGATGAACGCAGATCTTCTGGCCGCGGAGGTCGATATCCAGCAGGACGATGACCTGACGGGCATTGTCGTGGATGACCCCCAGCGGGCTGACCATACCGGGCTTCTGACCCATCATCTCCCACAGACGGGCATCCGAGCCGAAGCACAGGCGGGAGCTGCCGATGGCACGGGCGATACGGCGCAGATCGGCGTTCTTTTCAGCCTTGAGCATGAGGACATAGAAATTGCTCTCGTTGCGCACGGTGAGGAACAGGTTTTTGCAGACACAGGCATCAAAGGTCAGGCCCATATCATAACGGTCGGTGGCCTTCTCGACCGGCGCATGTTCATGGAGCTCATAGGGAATCTCCAGCTGATCCAGACGGGCCAGGATGGCCTCGGTCTGACGAATCTGTGTTTCCATAATTCTCCCCTCCCTTTACGCCATAATGGCCATAAAGCCGATGGTGACCCACATAAAAGCATTCAGCAGAAAGATACCGGCAACAGCAGCCAGGCAGGCCAGCAGATAGACAACGCCGATGCGGCCCTTCTGGGTCTCGGGGTTGAGCTTGGGATAGAGCTTGCCGCAGACATAGAGGCTGGCAAGTGCGGGCAGACCATAATAGAGGATATCACGAAAAAGTTCCATAAATGTTGTTTCCTTTATTTCTGTTGGGATTTATAGTATAATACTTTCAAACAACTGCTCGAAAGGATCGTTCCGAATGGTATATCAGATCGGCGAAGAAAAATATATGCAGATGGCCCTGGAGCTGGCCCGTGAGGCTTATGATGCCGGCGAAGTGCCGGTGGGCTGCGTGGTCGTCCATGATGGGCAGGTCGTCGGCCGTGGCCGCAACCGCCGTGAAGAGGACCAGAATGCCCTGCTGCATGCCGAATGCATCGCCATTCAGGAGGCCTGCAAAACGCTGAACTCCTGGCGTCTGAGCGACTGCGATCTCTATGTCACACTGGAGCCCTGCCCCATGTGTGCCGGCGCCATTCTCAATGCCCGGGTCGGCCGCGTCTTCTACGGCGCAGGCGACGTCAATATGGGCGCCTGCGGCGGCGTCATCAATCTCTTTGAAGAGGCCTTCGGCTACAAGCCCAAGATGTATAAAGGCATGCTGGCCGAACCCTGCAGCGCCATTCTTTCCGAGTTTTTTAAGGCCCTTCGATAAGCGCCCTAACCAAATCAGTATACTCTATTTTTCACAGCCTGTCAAAAAGACCTGCCCGAATGGGCAGGTCTTTCTTTCTATGTATCCTATTTCTTCTCGCCGATCTTATAGGAGAGGACCATCAGGCTCTCGGCAAAATGGACGTTCTCGACGGGAACGGCATCGATATCCAGATGGAGGTCGATGTTGGTGAAGTTCCAGATGCCGCGAATGCCGCAGTCACACAGGATACCGGCCGTCTCGCGGGCGAACTTCTTGGGCATGGTCAGTACACCGACATCGGGATGATTGTTGGTGCAGAACTCGCGCAGCTCGCGGACATCATAAACCGGCACACCCGAGATCTCGGTGCCGATCAGGTTGGGATCGGCATCAAATGCAGCCACCAGACGGAAGCCGTTTTTGAAGAAATTGAAGTTGTTGATGATGGCGCTGCCCAGATTACCGGCACCGATGATAACAGCGCTCTTCATCTCGTCCAGCTTGAGGATCTGGCCGATCGAATCAAGCAGACCGTCGACGGGATAGCCGTAGCCCTGCTGGCCGAAACCGCCGAAGCAGTTGAGGTCCTGACGAACCTGCGACGCGGTCAGACCCATCTTATCGCCCAGATCCTTGGAGGAGATCTTGGTAATGCCCATATCCTGCAGTTCGCTCAGGTGGGTATGATAACGGGGCAGGCGTCTGATTACGGCCTGTGATACTTTCTTTTCCATGCGCGTTCCCTCCTTACACGGTCCCTTTGTTCGGGAGCCGATTTTCATTACACAAAGTTATTAACATTATCCACAGAGTTATCCACAACCTGCAAACCCTTTTGCCCAAAGGCTTTCCGCCTTATTTCCACAGGCTGTGCATGGGGATTTTTCGGGTTATTCACAGATTTTCAGGCCCTTTTTGAAGGCTTTTCCCGAAAATAAATACTCTTTGTAGAATTACAGACGGTTGTATTTTATCTGCCGCAGAGCTGATCGGAAACCGCCATGTTGGCATAGCAGTTCTGGCTGCTGTCAGAGGTATTGCCGGCCATATATTCATAGTAGGCCTGGCAGGCGATCATGGCGCCGTTGTCACCGCAGAGGCTGAGGGGAGGCAGATAGAGCTCGATGCCTTCCTTCTCGCACAGGGCGGTCAGCTTGGCACGCAGGATGCTGTTGGCCGCAACACCGCCGGCAGCGGTGATCTTCTTACGGCCCATCTCCTTGGCGGCGGCCACGACGCGGGGAACGACCGAATCGGCAACGGCATGAGCCACAGCGGCAGCCAGGTCGTTGGGATCGATCTCTTCGCCCTTCTGCTTGGCGTTGTGCGCCAGATTGACGGCAGCCGTCTTGAGGCCCGAGAAGGAGAAGTCGAAGGGGTGGCCGTTGACGCTGGCACGGGGCAGCTTATAGCGGTCCTTATTGCCGGTCTGGGCCAGCTTGTCCAGCGCGGCGCCGCCGGGATAGGGCAGCGAGAGCACGCGGCCGATCTTATCAAAGGCTTCGCCGGCAGCATCGTCGCGTGTGGTGCCCAGAACGGTCATCTTCGTATAGTCTTCAACATCAATGATGACGGTATGGCCGCCCGAAGCAACCAGCGCTGTAAAGGGCGGTTCCAGCTGGGGGAAGGCCACATAGCCCGCGGCGATATGGCCGCGGATATGATGTACGGGGATGAAAGGCACATTCAGCATAAGGCTGCAGGCCTTTGCAAAGTTGGCGCCAACCAGCAGGGCGCCGATCAGACCGGGGGCGCAGGTGGCCGCCACGGCATCCAGATCGCTCCACTCGATGCCGGCCTGACGGACGGCTTCGGCTGCAACGGCCGTGATCTTCTCGGCGTGCTTGCGCGAGGCGATCTCGGGAACGACGCCGCCGTAGAGGGCGTGCATATCGATCTGGGAATATACAACGTTGGACAGGATCTCTCTGCCATCACGGCTGACCGAAGCCGCGGTCTCGTCGCAGGAGCTTTCCAAAGCAAGAATCAGCATAATGTCACCACCATAAGAACGGCGTCTTCCGCCGGATTTCGATAATAGTTCTTTCGTTTGCCATAGGGCTTGAAGCCATAGCGCTCGTAGAGGCCGATGGCCGGGGCATTGCTCTCGCGCACCTCCAGCAGCATCTGCTCGGCCCCGCGGACGCGGGCCTCTTCCATATAAGCCTCCAGCAGCTGTGCGGCAATGCCGCGGCGGCGGTGCTGGGGCAATACGGCGATATTGTTCAGGTCACAGGTCTCGTAGAGGCTCATGCCGCCCACATACCCGACCAGTTCTTCCCCTTCGAAGGCCAGCAGATAGATGAAAGGGTCGTTCATTTCCGACTGGAAAGCCTCGGTGGGCCACGGGTCGGAGAAGCAGACCGCTTCGGCTGCCGCCAGCAGGGGCAGATATTCTTCTTTCAGACCCTTGCGGATCTCGATCTTGTTATGATTATCCATACGTCTTACCCCTTGGCGTCGTGCCAGGTCTCGCCGAAGTTGGCGTCGGCGCGCAGGGCGACCGACAGCTCGACGGCCTTTTCCATCTCACGCACCAGAATGGCCGATGCGGCCTCCTGCTCTTCCAGCGGACACTCGAGGATCAGTTCGTCGTGGACCTGCAGAATGAGGCGTGCACGCAGGCCGGCAGCACGCAGGCCTTCCCATACGCGGATCATGGCCAGCTTGATGATGTCGGCCGCCGTACCCTGAATGGGGGTATTGAGGGCGACACGCTCGCCAAAGGCACGGATATTGAAATTGGCTGCCTTGAGCTCGGGGATCCAGCGCTTGCGGCCGAAGGTGGTGGCTACATAGCCATCCGCCCGGGCCTGTTCCTTGATCTTTTCCATATATTCACGGACGCCGTGGTATTTTTCCAGATAGGCATCCATATACTGCTGGGCCTGCTTGGGGAAGACGCCAATATCTTCCGACAGCGAGAAGGCCGAAATACCGTAGACGATGCCGAAGTTGACCGCCTTGGCACGGGATCGCATCTGGGATGTGACCTCGGCAACCGGCACGCCAAAGACCTGGGATGCCGTGACGGTATGGATATCTTCGCCGCTGTTAAAGGCGGCCAGCATACGCTCGTCCCCGGCGATATGGGCCAGTACGCGCAGCTCGATCTGGGAATAGTCGGCGTCGACAAAGATATGTCCCTGCCTGGGCACGAAACACTTGCGGATCTCGGCGCCAATGGCCTCGCGGACGGGGATATTCTGCATATTGGGATCGGTGGACGACAGACGTCCTGTGGCTGTGACCATCTGATTGAAGCTGGAATGGACGCGGCCGTCGGCGGCCACCGTCTTGAGCAGGCCTTCCACATAGGTCGACTTGAGCTTGGTCAGCTTGCGGTATTCGAGGATCAGCTCGATGATGGGATGGGCATCCTTCAGCTTTTCCAGCGTATCGGCATCGGTGGAATAACCGGTCTTGGTCTTTTTTCTTGCAGGCAGACCAAGCTTTTCAAAGAGCACAACGCCCAGCTGCTTAGGCGAGCCGATGTTGAAGGTCTCGCCGGCCGCTTCATAGATCTCTCCCTCGAGGCGGTCGATGTCGGCGGTCAGACCGTCGCCGAACTGCTGCAGGCGTGCGGTATCCAATTCCATGCCCAGATGCTGCATCTCGGCCAGAATTCGGATCAGAGGCAGCTCGATGGTCTCCATCAGCTCCAGCATACCTTCGGCTTCCAGCTGTGCCTTGTAATGGCTGTAGAGCGCAGCAATCACCTGTGCCCTGCGGCTGAGCTTTTTAAGATCAGCGCTGTCGTCGAGGCCGAGGGTCATCTGGCCGCTCTCCTCTTCATTGTCGGCCAGAACGACGTCGAGGGCCGTCATGGCGCAGTTTTCCAGCGAAAAGTCGCTGGAGGTGGGGGCCATCAGGTAGGCTGCGATGGCCGTATCGAAAACCGGCACCGCCGGTGTTTTATCCTGTTTAAACAGAGCCAGTGCCAACGGCTTGGCGTCATGGACGATATAGCGTCCGGCAGTCAGCAGACCGGCGATGGCTTCTTTCCAGGCGTCGCTGCCCACATAGGCGCTGCCCGAAACATAGGTCTTGCCTTCGACAACAAAGGCCGCCATATCCATCCCGGCCGCAAAAGCACAGACCGCCTCCTGCCCCAGCAGCTTCTGCAGCCGTGCAGCATCACTGATCAGCGCATAATCCTGCTCTTCAAAGGCGCTCTGCTCGGCCTCATGGGCACTCGGCGTCAGGCCGAGACGCTTGATGATCGAACGCAGCTCCATGCGGTCGAGAAAATCATAGAGGCCGCCCTTATCGCCCTCGCCCAGCAGCAGATCCTGTGGGCAGCGCTCGATGGGTACATCGGTGATGCCCTTGGCCAGATCATAGCTCAGGAAGGCCAGCTCACGGCCCTCGGTCAGCTTCTTACGGACCGAAGGGGTGAAGGTGCCGGTCTCGAGATTGTCGTAGACCCCCTGCAGCGAGCCGAAACGCACCAGCAGATCCATGGCACCCTTTTCGCCGATGCCGGGGATGCCGGGGATATTGTCCGACTTATCGCCCATAATGGCCTTGAGGTCGACGATCTTATCGGCTGTCAGGCCCTGATAGGCCTCGGCAAACTTTTCGGCATTGAAGATATCGGTGATCGTCTGGCCCATACGGGTGGTGACCAGCGCGACATCGGCGCCCTCGGCGATAAACTGCAGGCTGTCGCGGTCGCCGGTGACGATGGTGCAGCCATCGCCGTCTTCCCGGCAGATGCGGGCCAGGGTACCCAGCAGGTCATCGGCCT
>JAFQKM010000284.1 GCA_017396925.1 Clostridia bacterium | reverse complement strand
TTGCGGTAGACCTCCAGAATACCGGCCAGGCAATAGTCGATGGTCAGCGAAAGAATACCGGGCTCGGCCTTGGAATGGGCCTCGAGGGCTTCATGGAAGCGGCGGCGCAGGCTGGCGGTCACCTTGGTGGTCAGGCCGGTGCGTCCGTTGCGCTTGAAGATGCGGGTATAGACCTCGAAGTTTTCGCCGATGGCCTCGGTCAGGCGGGAAAAGAGGGGATAGGGGTTGCGCAGGGCGCGCAGCATATCGATACCGTCAAGGATGCTTTCGATGGCGGCCAGCATTTCGGCCTCCATCTCCTCGGCGATCTGCCCGATGTCGCTGTAGTAATTATAAAAGGTTTTGCGGTTGATGGCGGCACAGTCGGCCAGTTCGGTCACCGTAATGGCGGCCAGATCCTTTTCGGCGGCCAGACGGGTGAAGGCTTCGCGGATCGAGCGCTTGGTGCGCACAACACGGCGGTCGATGGTTTTGGCAGCGGCAGACATAAGGGGCATCCTCCTTTCGGGGATCAGAGACTTTATCTGCCTGTATTATAATCCACAGGTGGGGTATAAGTCAAGAAAACACCCCTGCCGACAGGGGCAGGGGTGCTGAAACAGTTTTCGGTTTTTGTTTAGCGGATCTC
The DNA here is from genome assembly GCA_017396925.1 of Clostridia bacterium. Taxonomy (GTDB): domain Bacteria; phylum Bacillota; class Clostridia; order Oscillospirales; family Butyricicoccaceae; genus RGIG1902. The sequence goes on along the minus strand of JAFQKM010000284.1, from coordinate 14,266 downwards.
AAACTTGGCAGGCTTGCGGGGGGCGGTGCGGGAATAGCTGACGCCCGAACGGCCGGCCAGCATAACGACGGCAATGGTCTCGTCTTCGCCGATGCCCAGATATTCCATCAGCTTAGAGTTGGCCGGAATGGCGCGCTTGAGGAAGCCGTTGTGCAGCGAGCCGATCCTGTGGGCGTGGCCCATCAGCTCGATGTTGGCGGCGGCCAGACCTGCATCCCATACATTGTTGGTGACCAGCAGGAACATGGCGGGGGCGTTGAAGAAGAAATTGTCGAAGTTCTTGGTCTGGTAGTTGTGATAGAAGCGCTCGAAGTTGGCCAGGGCAGGAGAGTTTTCGGCCTTCATCTGCTCGAGGATCTGAGGCATGCCCTCCCAGAACATCTGCTTGAACTCGGGCAGATCCTTCTGTACGACGATAAAACGGGTCTTCTGGGTGTTGGAAGCGGTGGGCGCATGGCGGCCGGCCTCCAGCATCTGCAGCAGGATGGGCTCGGGGATCTCGAGGTTGGAGAAGAAGCGCACGCTGCGGCGGAACTTCATCGAATTGAGCAGATTTTCGGGCTTGAGATCAAAAGTGGCGGGGTTGTATTCGGCAACGCCGTCCATATCCAGTACCGGCATGGAGACCGAATTGGTGGGGCAGACGGCGACGCAGTGGCCGCATTCCAGGCAGCGGCCGATGTAGTTTACACCCTCGTCGGTCATACGCAGGGCCTTGGAGGGGCAGTCGTTGACGCACAGGCCGCAGCCGACGCAGGTGTCGCGGTTGATGATCAGGCGTTCGATGTTTTCCATAAAAAACCTCCCGGTTTATCTCTCGTTATAGAATGCAGTCAGCAGACGGATCAGGCTGTTCTCGTCCTCCTGGCCGATTTCCCCACGAAATGAACACATTTCGCGTGGTCCCCTTGCGATTGGATAGATTTTGGGCGGCAAAGCCTTCCAAAATCGACGCCGAAGGATCGGCGAGGATGATCGGCCGCAGATCGATTCAGGTTTTATCTTTCGTTGTAGAATGCGGTCAGCAGCTTGATGAGCGAAGCCTCGTCCTCCTGGCCGATTTCCCCACGAAATGAACACATTTCGCGTGGTCCCCTTGCAATTGGATAGATTTTGGGCGGCAAAGCCTTCCAAAATCGACGCCGAAGGGTCGGCGAGGATGATCGGCCGCAGACCGATTCAGGTTTTATCTCTCGTTATAGAATGCGGTCAGCAGATGGATCAGGCTGTTCTCATCCTCCTGGCCGATCATTTCGAGGGCCGAGTGCATCGACAGCAGGGGAACACCCATATCGATGGCGTTGGCAGGCAGCATGGCCGAGATGACCGAGCCGATGGTGCCGCCGCCGCGGATGTCGGAGTGGTTGGAGAACTTCTGATAGGGGATCTCGTACTTCTGGCACAGCTGCTCGACGATGCCGGTCATCAGGCTGTCGGTGGCATAGGACTGCGAGCAGGCCTGCTTGATGGCCAGACCCTTGTTGGGAACAACATGGTTGTTCTGGTCATAGCGGCCGGTGTGCATGGGATTGTAGGCGTGGGCGGCGTCCAGCGAGAAGATCAGGCTGCTGCCCATGGCCATCATGTATTCCTCGTCGCCATAGCCGAGGCCCTTGTAGATGCGCTTGAAGATGTATTCGGTGATGTTGGAGTTGGCGCCGACCTTCGAGCGGTTGCCGATCTCTTCGTGGTCGTAGGCGATGGCGGCGCTGATGCCCTTCTTGTTCTCCGAGCCGGTGATGGCCGAGATCAGGGCATAGACCGATGTCAGGTTGTCGAGTCTGGGGGAAGCCAGCAGCTCACCCTTCTGTCCCCAATCGGAAACAGGGGCGCAGTTGTAGACATACAGCTCATAGTCGAGGATATCATCCCACGCGACATTCAGCTCATTTGCCAGGAAATCACGGAAAAAGTGCTCGCTCTCGGTGCCGTCGGCCATGCCCAGGATGGGATACATCTTGGAAGCGACCTTGGGCTCGACCTTGGTCTTGTCGGAAATGTGGGGGGCCAGGTCGGCGATCATGACGACGGGACGGCCGGCGTCATACAGACGGACGGTGGGATGCAGAACGTCGTCGCTCTTCAGGATCACGCGGCCGGCGATCGACAGGGGACGGTCGAGCCATGTTTCCAGACGGGGGCCGCCGTAAACTTCGGTATCGAGGCAGAGATAGCCGCCGATCTTCAGCTCGGCATGGGGCTTGATGCGGAAACAGGGGGAGTCACTGTGGGATGCACCGACATGGCAGCCCTGAGAGACTTCCCACTGTTCGCCGATCTGGAAAGCGCAGAGATAGCTGTCGTTGGAAACGACATAGTAGCGGCCGCCCTTTTCGAGAGACCACTTTTCTGTAACATTCAGCTTCTTGAAGCCGGCCTCTTCCAGAATGGCCGATGCGTTGACAACGGCGTGGAAGGGGGTGGTGGAAGCCTGCATAAAGGCCTTGAAGCCTTCGTTATTGTATGCCATGATAAATTACCTCCATTGGTGTGTTTTGGATAGTTTTATTATGCATGATTTGGCACAGGATTGCAAGGGTGCGGGGGATGGATTGACAAAAGCAATGCGGTGCAGCATAATAATACAGTAATATAGTGCGGAGTGATGTGTGTTTGAAATGAAGAAAAGAATTCTGATGGCCGTTTTGGTGTTTGCCGCAGTCAATATGCTCTTTTTGTGTTGGTTGTATCAGAACCTGAATATTTTTGCCATTCTCAAAGATCTGCATATCAGCGTCTTGGGAATGATGTATGGAACATTTGCGTGATGAAAAGATTTGTTTTAAATCTTCTGTTCGTGCTGCTTTGTCTTGGTATTTTGTCGCCGCTTCTATGGGCGGATCTGGCGCTTTTTGGGTTTTATGGACGTGGGGCGCGAACGGTGGAAGAATTACGGCAGTTCCCCATGAATTACGTCTGGGAAAAAGCCATATATGATTTGAAGGAAGTGGCAGAGGCACACCCGGAATGGGAGATCGGTACGATCTGGCACGGCAACGGAAAGTCCTATGCGCCGGAAAATCGTGGTGTCATCTATGTCAATTACATGACGCCTGAACAGGAATATCTGCTGCTCGAACATTACGACCTTGACCCGCGGCTGCGGCTGGAACGTGCCGAAGAAAACATCATAGAAGAATGAACAAAGCCGTCCGGCAAAAGTCGGGCGGTTTTGCTTTGCACCCCTCTTGTCGAAACAGGTCCCTTGTGCTATAATTTAATGTCTAAAGATATGCACTTTTTTACGCGAGGTATCCATATATGAGCAACACATCGAGAGTGGTTTCGGACGAACTGATGCAGGTCCAGCGGGAATACTGCGACAAGGTCCGCGCCATCTATGAAAATAAGCTGGACCGCCAGCCCATGGCCTTTACCCAGACCTTCGGCTGCCAGCAGAACGAGGCCGACACCGAGCTGATCCGCGGTATGCTGGCCATGATGGGCTTCGGCTTCTGCGACAGCATCGACGAGGCCGATATCGTCATCGTCAACACCTGCGCCATCCGCGACCATGCCGAGCAGCGCGTCTACGGCAATGTCGGCGAGCTGTCCCACGCCAAGAAGAACAATCCCGAGCTGATCACCGTACTCTGTGGCTGCATGGCCCAGCAGAAACATGTAGCCGAGCGCATCAAAAACAGCTATCCTTACGTTGATATCGTTTTCGGCACCCATGCCCTCTGCCGTTTCCCCGAGAATCTCCATAGCCGCATTGCCCGCGGCAAGCGCGTCTTCGATCTGGAGGGCGACGAGAAGGGCTGCATCATCGAGAACATCGAGCCGGTGCGCAAGCAGGGCCACCGCGCGTGGCTGTCGATCATGTACGGCTGCAATAATTTCTGCTCCTACTGCGTCGTGCCCTATGTCCGCGGCCGCGAGCGCAGCCGTGACCCCGAGGTCATCATCCGCGAGTTCAAGAAGCTGCTGGAGCAGGGCTATAAGGACATCACCCTGCTGGGCCAGAACGTCAATTCCTACGGCAACGATCTGGAGGGCGTCTGCGATTTCCCCGAGCTGCTCGAGCGCATCAACGCCATCCCCGGCGATTTCCGCGTCCGTTTCATGACCAGCCATCCCAAGGACGCCACCAAGCGTCTGTTTGATACCATGGCCAGATGCGAGAAGGTCTGCAACTCGATCCATCTGCCCGTCCAGTGCGGCAACGACCGCGTACTGAAGGAGATGAACCGCCGCTATACCGGCGAACAGTATCTCGAGCTGGTCGATTATGCCCGTTCGGTCATGCCCGACCTGACCATCACCTCCGATATCATCGTCGGCTTCCCCGGCGAGACCAACGAGGAGTTTCAGGACACCATCAAAATGCTCGAGCGTGTGCGCTTCGACAGCCTGTTTACCTTTATCTTCTCGCCCCGTAAGGGCACCAAGGCATGGGATATGCCCGATGTGCTCACCAAGGAAGAGAAGCAGCGCAACTTTGAAGAGCTGCTGGAGGTACAGAACCGCATCTCCCGCGAGATCAACGACACCTATGTGGGCAAGCGCCTGCGCGTACTGGTCGGCGAAGAAGAGAACGACCGCAGCTACAACAACGAATATACCAAGCAGTCCCGCACCGAGGGCTTCAAGCTGGTCTACCTCCGCGGCGCCGAAGGCCTGGAGGGCCAGTATGCCGACATCGTCATCGAAAAGAGCTCCACATGGGCCCTCTTCGGAAGTGTTGTCAAATAGGGAACTGCTGCACCGAAGAAAGACGAACAGAGATTTAAAAAAGGAGTTAGAGATATGGCAGAGTTTACGCCGATGATGAAACAGTACCTCGAGGTCAAGGAGCAGAATCCCGACTCGATCCTGTTTTACCGCCTCGGCGACTTTTACGAGATGTTCTTCGACGATGCCAAGACGGTCTCGAAAGAGCTGGAGCTGGTGCTGACCGGCCGCGACTGCGGCCAGGAAGAGCGCGCCCCCATGTGCGGCGTGCCCTACCACAGCGCCGAGGGCTATATTGCCCGCCTGATCCAGAAGGGCTATAAGGTGGCCATCTGCGAGCAGATGGAAGATCCGGCCACAGCCAAGGGCCTCGTCAAGCGCGAGATCATCCGTACGGTCACCCCCGGCACGGTCATGGAACCTGCCATGCTCGACGAGCACCGCAACAACTACATCGCGGCCGCCTATATGGACACAGTGGGCGGCGCCGTCTGCTTTTGCGACCTGTCGACCGGCGAGATGCAGGCCTGCATCCTGCCCTCCGACAAGGGCCTCGAGCAGCTCAAGAGCGAAATGGCCCGCTTCGGCCCCCGCGAGGTGCTGCTTTCCGATTATCTCTATTCCAACGAGGGCTTCTATACCTTCCTGCGCGACAAGCTGGAAGCCTATGTCGAACGGGCAGGGGAGTGGCGTTTTGTGCCCGATGCCGCCCGCGATCTGGTGGAAGCCCAGATGGCCGGCAAGATGGACATCTCCGGCCTCGACGAAGGCATCGTCCGCACCTGCGGCGGCCTGCTTTCCTACCTCCATGAAACCCAGAAAAACGACCTGAGCCACATCGCCGCCATCAAGGTCTACAGCGGCGAACAGTTTATGGGGCTCGACATGACGGCCCGCCGCAATCTCGAACTGACCGCCACCCTGCGCGGCGAAAAGAAGGGCTCGCTGCTTCATGTCCTCGACCAGACCCGCACAGCCGCCGGCTCCCGCCTCATCCGCCAGTGGCTCGAAAAGCCGCTGGTCAACCTGCGCGAGATTAAGGCCCGCCACGAAGCGGTGGGCGAGCTGGTAAAGAACTTCCTCGTCAAGGACGAACTGCGCGAGCTGCTCAGGCAGACCCACGACATCGAGCGCATCATCGGCCGTGTGGTCTTCGGCAGCGCCGGCGGCCGCGACCTGCGTTCGCTGGCTGCGGTCTGCGCCCTGCTGCCCGACATCCGCGCCCAGCTTGCAAAACTGGAGAGCCGCAAGGGCAGAGACCTCTGCAGCCGCCTCGACTGCCTCGAGGATATTCTTGCCCTTGTCGATGCTTCGATCACCCCCGAGCCGCCCTTCTCGGTCCGTGAAGGCGGCGTTATCCGCGACGGCTTCCATCAGGAAGTCGACCGTCTGCGTGAACTGCTCAGCGGCGGTACCGGCCGTCTGGCCGCCATCGAGAGCCGCGAACGCGAGCGCACCGGCATTGCCAAGCTCAAGGTCAGCTATAATAAAGTATTCGGCTATTATATCGAGGTCTCCCGCGTCAATTCCCATCTGGTGCCCGATGATTACATCCGCAAGCAGACCCTGACCAACAGCGAGCGCTACATCACCCCCGAGCTCAAGGAGCTGGAGGGCGAGGTCCTTTCGGCCAAGGACCGTCTGGTGGCGCTGGAATACCAGCTGTTCACCGAGATCCGCACCCGTGTGGCCGATCAGGTGGCCCGTGTACAGGAGACCGCAAGGGTCCTGGCCGAGACCGACGTTCTGTGCAGCTTTGCCTATTCGGCCGAGAAAAACCGCTATGTCTGCCCCGAGATGGACCTCAGCGACGTCATCGACATCAGGGAGGGCCGCCATCCTGTGGTCGAGCAGGTGCTGCGCGACAGCTATTTTGTCCCCAACGACGCCTACCTCGACTGCGGCGAGCATCGCGCACATGTCATCACCGGCCCCAACATGGCCGGCAAGTCGACCTATATGCGTCAGGTCGCGCTCATCGTCATCATGGCCCAGTGCGGCTCCTTTGTTCCGGCCGCCGAGGCCCGTATCGGCATCTGTGATAAAGTATTCACCCGCGTCGGCGCATCCGACGATCTGTCCACCGGCCGCTCGACCTTCATGGTCGAGATGAACGAGGTGGCCGATATCCTGCGCAGCGCCACCGCCCGATCGCTGCTCATCCTCGACGAGATCGGCCGCGGCACCTCCACCTACGACGGCATGGCCATCGCCCGTGCCGTACTCGAGCACGCCGCCAGCAAGAAGCTGCTGGGCGCCAAGACCCTCTTTGCCACCCATTACCACGAGCTGTGCGACATGGAAGGCAGCGTGCCGGGGGTCAAGAACTACAGCGTTGTCGTCAAGAAAAACGGCGACGAGATCGTTTTTATCAAAAAAATCGTTCCCGGCGGCGTTCAGAAGAGCTACGGCATCGAGGTCGCCGGTCTGGCCGGCCTGCCCGAAAGCGTTGTGCGCCGCGCCAAAAAGATCCTGCGCGAGATCGAGACCGAAGGTCATGTGCAGGAAAAGCCCCGCAGCCAGCCCGATCCCCTGGGTCAGATCACTCTGGGCGGCATGGCCGGCGGCGATATTATCGAAGAACTCAAAACCATCGATCCCAACGTCCTGACCCCCATCGAAGCCATGGGTAAGCTCTACGAGCTGGTCAAGAAGGCAAAGGAGTGTTAAATCATGGGTATCATCCATGTGCTTTCCCCCCAGATGGCCAACCTGATCGCTGCCGGCGAAGTTGTCGAGCGTCCAGGTTCGGTCGTTAAAGAAATCATTGAAAATGCCGTCGACGCCGGTTCGACCCGTATCGAGGTCGAGATCAAAAACGGCGGCGTCACCTATATCCGCGTCAGCGACAACGGCTGCGGCATCTCGCCCGAAGATGTGCCCCGCGCCTTCCTGCGTCATGCCACCAGCAAGATCCGCGAGCCGAGGGATATGGCCGCCATCGGCACCATGGGCTTCCGCGGCGAGGCGCTGGCCGCCATTTCGGCGGTGGCCAAGATGGATATCTTCACCCGTACGCCCCACCGCATCAGCGGCGTGCAGATGACCTGTGAAGGCGGTGAGGCAGGGGAGCCTGCCGAGACCGGCTGCCCCCAGGGCACCACGGTGGTCATCCGCGATCTGTTCTACAATGTTCCGGCCCGCATGAAGTTCCTCAAGAAGGACGCCACCGAAGGCGCCTACTGCGAGAGCGCCGTACAGGCCGCCGCGCTGGCCAACCCCCATATTTCCTTTAAGTTTATCAAGGACGGCCGCGAGAGCTTCTTTACGCCCGGCAACGGCGATCTGCGTCAGGTCATCGCCGCCCTCTGCGGCAAGGATGTGGCTGCCGCGCTCATCCCTGTCCTCGGTTCTTTCCCCGAAGTCGAGATCAACGGCTTTGTCTCGCAGGTCAGCGAGACCCGCAGCAGCCGCAGCATGCAGTATTTCCTGGTCAACGGACGCCCGGTCAAGGGCAAGATCCTCACGGCTGCCATCGACGGCGCCTATAAGGGCCATATCATGCCCGGCCGTCATCCCATGTGCTTTCTCAATTTCAAGGTGCCCCTCAGTGCTGTCGATGTCAATGTGCATCCGGCCAAACTGGAGGTCAAGTTTGCCCACGAAAAGGCCATTTTCTCGGCCATTCACAATACCGTTACGCTGGCGCTGGAAGGCCATCGCGGCTTTCCCGAGCTCCGTCTGGAGGAAAAGAAGAAGGACGAGCTGCCGCCGGTGGAAAAAACCAAGGACAAGCCGGCCGAAAAGCCGCGCGGCTTTGGCGACTACGGCGGCGTCCGTGTCGAGCGCAGCGGCGGAAAGCTTTCTGCCGACGAAGGCCCGGCCGATGATCTGGCGCTGGCCGCACCGGCACGCACGCTGACCCACGCGCCCGAAAGCCTGCCCTTCGAGTTTGACGACAGTATGTTCAATATGGACAGCCGTCATCTGGTGCCGCCCCGCAAGGGTCCTTCGGCATACAGCGACAGCAAACCTGCCTATAAGGCCGGCCGCGGAGCCGAGCGCAGCAAGGAGTCCCCCGACCAGGAGATTATCGAGAAGGTCATGAAGCTGGCCGCCATCGAGCCCATTGCGCGCGCGGTCGTACAGAAAGCCGCTTCGGAATATCTGGCGCCCGGTGTACAGCTCGATCCCTTGATCGAAGCCATTCCTGCCGAGCCGGCCCGAAAGCCGATGCCCGAAGCTGCCGTGCCCGAAGCAGCGGAAGCAAACCTGCTGGCCGATGCGGGCGGCGGGATCCGTGTCATCGGCATGGCCTTCAATACCTATATCCTCGTTCAGGAAGGGGAGACCCTCTGGATGATCGACAAGCATGCCGCCCATGAAAAGCTGCTTTATAACGAGCTGCGGGCCAACATCGGCGCGCAGGATATCCAGACCCTGCTGCTGCCCGTGTCGGTCAACCTCACGGCAGCCGAAAAGCAGGCCTGCCTCGACAATCGCGGCTTGCTCGAGCAGTGCGGCTTCGAGATCGATGATTTCGGCCTTTCGGGTCTGGCCGTCCGCGGCGCCCCGACCTATCTGCACGAGCAGGACATCCCCTTTGTCCTGTCGGAGATGGCCGAAAAGCTGGCCGCCGGCTTCGATACCGAAAGCAGCATCCTCGACGATCTGCTGGCGTCCATCTCCTGTAAGGCCGCCATCAAGGGCGGCAGCCATTCCGATCCCGTCGAGCTGCAGCGTCTGGCCGAGCAGGTTCTGTCGCTGCCCGATGTGCGCAATTGCCCTCATGGCCGTCCCGTGGCCGTCAGTATGAGCCGCTATCAGCTGGAAAAGCAGTTCAAGCGGGTATTATAAGAGGTTTGATTATGAGAAAAGTCATCGTTATCGTAGGTCCGACGGCTTCGGGCAAGACCGCACTGTCGGTCGAGCTGGCCCACCGTCTGAACGGCGAGATCGTCTCTTCCGACTCTATGCAGATCTATAAGGAACTCAGCATCGGCACCGCCAAGCCCGATATGGCCGAGCGCCGCGGCATTCCCCATCATATGATGGATGTGGTGTCGGTGCGGGAGAGCTATTCGGTCTCCCGATATGAGACCGAGGCGGCCGCCTGCGTGGAAGATATCTTTGCCCGCGGAAAGCAGCCCATCGTTGTGGGCGGCACCGGCCTCTATACCGACGCCCTCATCCGCGGCACCGGCTTTCTCGACTGCGACGACAGCGGGCGCACCCGCGCCGAGCTGGAACGCCGCTGGGAAGAAGAAGGCCCCGAAAGCATCCTCGAGCAGCTGCGCTCGGTCGATCCCGACAGCGCCGAGCGTCTGCACATCAACGATAAAAAGCGCGTCATCCGCGCCCTCGAGGTCTATCTGATCACCGGCAGGACCATCACGGCCCACAACCTCGAGACCCAGCAGAAGCCGCCACGCTACGAGAGCTTCTTCATCGGCATCTGCCCCGGCGACCGTGCCGTGCTCTACGAGCGCATCGACCGCCGCGTCGAGATCATGATGGAGCAGGGCCTGCTGCAGGAGGTGCGCGATCTGGTCGACCGCGGCCTGATGGTGGGCACCGCAGCCCAGGCCATCGGCTATAAAGAGCTGTTCGGCTATCTGCGCGGCGAAGCATCTCTGGAAGAGAGCATTGCCCTTATCCAGCAGAAATCGAGAAATTACGCCAAGCGCCAGCTGACCTGGTTCAACAAGGATCCGCGCATCCATTGGATCCGCTATGAAAAAGGCGCCCGGCTGGACGAGCTTGCAAATATTGCGACAAATTTCCTGCGCCCTTAGGGCGTAGAATGGTGAGGAATATTCCGGGGCATGGCCCCCACAGAGAGAAAAGGAGACTCACCATGGAAAACAGGACAAGCCTGCAGGATACCTTCCTCAACCGTGCCCGCCGCAGCCGCACACCGGTCACCGTCTTTATGACCAACGGCTTCCAGCAGCGTGGCACCGTGGCCGCCTTCGACGGCTATACCATCCTGCTGCACAATGAAGGACGGCAGTATCTGCTCTATAAGAGCGCCGTTTCCACCATCTGCCCCCTGCGGAACATCGAACTCGGCGAGCGCGGGGAAGAAGAGACGTAAAATCGGCATTCTACCGTCCTGATTTCTAAGAAAACCCAGAAAACAAGCGTGCTGTAAAGGAAAAAACTTTACAGCATTTCGGGGCGCTGCCCCGCCGATCTTTCCGAAAAAAGGACGGGTATGAAGATGAAAAAACTGCTTTCCGTATTGGCTGTGGCCTTTATGCTTTTCTATATCGGCTTTCAGGTGACGGCCAACCTGACCGAACAGATCGAGACCATCGACGCCCTGATGGTGGAGGTCGAAGACAAGGAGACCTGCGAGGGTTTCTTTGTCCGCGCCGTCCAGCCGGTCTACGGCAGCGCCGACAAATCCTATGAGTTTCTGGCCGAGAACGGCGAAAAGGTTTCCAGCGGTACCCGTCTGGCCGTCTGCTTCGACAGTGCCGATGCCGCCGAGGCCTTCCGTCAGGCCCGCAGCCTGGAGACCGACATTGCCAATACCCGCGCCGCCTACCGCGAGATCAAAGCCGACGACGGCGGCCTGACCCTCGACGAGGCCATCTTCCGCGATATGGAGAGCCTGTCGGGTCTGCTGCACAGCGGCGAGGTCTGGAACAGCGACAGCGCCTATTCGGGGCTGACCCAGGCCATCGTCGCCCGTGAGTATCCCCGTGAGAGCCTCGGCGAGCTGGAGCAGCGCATCGCCGCCATGGAGAGCGAGCTGCAGGCCCTCAATGCCGCCGCGGCAGGCGGACAGGTGGTGGCCAGCGACCGTTCGGGATATTTTATCAAGGCCACCGAGTGCAGCCCTGCCCTCTGTACGGTCGAAGAAATGCGCCAGCTGACCCCCGACCGTCTGCGTACCCTCTGTGAAGATGGGCGCAATGCCGAAAAGCAGGAAGGCGTGGTCGGCTATATCATGGAGACCTTCGAGTGGTATTATGTCTGCACCATGTCCGAAGAGGCTGCCCGTGCCATCGACGGCCGCACAGCCATCGACCTCTGCTTCCCTTATATCCTCAGCGAGAACATCTCGGCAAAGATCGACGACGTCACCTACTTTGAGGACGAAGATGCCGTGGTCGTCTTCCGCTGCGGCTTCATCGACGATGATTTCCTCCGCGGCGCCGTCGAGACCTGCGATGTGGTCAAGCAGAGCTACAGCGGTATCCGCATCCCCCGCGAGGCCCTGCATCAGAACGAAGCGGGGGAATGGGGCGTCTATTGCCTCAACGGCGCTATGCTGCAGTTCAAGACGATCGAGTGGACCTATAAGGGCGACACCTACTATATCGCCAGACCGGCGGCCAGTGCCGGCAAGGGCCTTTACCTCTACGACAAGATCGTCATCCGCGGCAAGGGGCTGGAGGCCGGTATGGTCATCGAATAAGAAAAAATCCACCCTGCGGGGTGGTTTTTTCTTTAAAATAGTGTAAAATCGCAAATTTCATCCCCTGCCTTTATTGACAGAACTTCAAAAAAATACGATAATAGGATATAGGCTTTATTATAGGCCTTTATGGCGCTGTCCTTTTTTCTGCCTGTGTGAAAAGGGGAAAGGGGCGCCCTTTGATCGAGTAATAATTTATTGTTTTATTTATGAGAGGAGCATACAGACCATGAGCTTTATTGATGATCTGAAGCGCTGGGCCAACGGCGACGACGAAGAAGACGAACTGGAAGAATTCACTCCCGTACGCAAGGAGCGCGAGGAGGAGAAGGCTGCCTCCGTCACCGATTTCAGAAAAGCAAGCAACAACAAGGTAGTCAATATCAACGCAACCACACAGCTGTCGGTCGTTCTGGTCAAGCCCGAGCGCTACGAGAACGCCCCCGAGATCGCCGATCACCTGCGCGAGCGCCGCACCGTTGTCATTAATCTGGAGCAGACCAACAAGGATGTTGCCAAGCGCCTGATCGACTTCCTGAGCGGTGTCGCCTATGCCCAGGAGGGCAAGATGAAGAAGGTTGCCAACAGCACCTATATGATCACACCCTACAATGTTGATATCCTCGGCGATCTGATCGACGAGCTGGAGAACAACGGCCTCTACATCTAACACCGCGCACAGGGAGGTTCCCGAAACATGATTCTGAATTCCATTGTACGGCAGCTGGCCTACAGCCTGCTCAGCCTGCTGCAGCTGGCGATGCTGGTCCGCGCACTGATGTCGTGGATCCCCAGCCTGCGCGGCTCTGCTCTGGACAATCTCCTGTACCAGATCACCGAGCCGATCGTCATGCCGTTCCGGCAGCTGCTTTGGAAGATCCCCGGCCTGCAGGGCATTCCGCTGGACCTGTCCTTTCTGGCCGCATATATCACGCTTAATATCCTGATGGGGCTGCTGTAAGGCGTCCTGTCACCGACAGAAACAGACACACACAACGGGGCCGCAGCCTGCGGCCGCCGATTTATATGGGAGGGGGACAACACCTTGCTTACACCGCAGGACATTCAGGACGTCAAGTTTGACCGTTCGATGAAGGGTTACGATAAGGAACAGGTCGAGGATTTCCTCGATACTGTACAGAGCGACTATACCGTGCTCTATAAAGAAAATGCCACACTGAAGGGCAAGATGCGTGTGCTGGTCGACAAGATCGAGGAATACCGTCAGGTCGACGAGCAGATGCGCAAGGCCTTCTTTACCGCGCAGGTCACCGCCCAGGAGACCATCGCCAAGGCCCAGGCCGAGGCCGAGATCATCCTGCGCAATGCCCGCAGCCAGGCCGATGACCGCGTCAACGACCTCAAGGCACAGATCGTTGCCGAAGAGCAGCGCCTCGAGCTGGCCAAGGCCGAGTGCCGCAAGTATGCCGCCATGATGAAGGCCATGCTGGAAGACAATATCCGCATCATCGGCGAAAATATGGACCGTGTCGATGCACTGATGGAGCTTTCGGCCCTGGAGGTCGCCGGCGAAGCCGGTGCACCTGCCGTCGAGGCCGAGCCCCAGCCTGCCGCCGAGGAGTCTGCGGCAGAGGAGACCCCTGCCGACAATCAGCCCACACAGGAGCTGGATGCCGACATCAAGAAGCTGATGGAAGATACCTTTGATATGGAAAAGGAACTGGCCAAGGCGCCTGCTTCCAGATCCTACGATGATCTGGAGGATTCCACCCGCTTCAAGCTGACCGATCTGCGCTTCGGCAAAGATTACAAAGAAGAGGAATAATACACTTTAAGGAGATACACATCAAAATGGGTAAGGATTACAACGAAACGCTCAATCTTCCCCAGACAGACTTTCCCATGCGTGCCGGTCTGCCCAACCGCGAACCCGGTATGCTGGAAGGCTGGGAGAAGATGGACATCTACAACGAGCTGCTGAAGAAGAACGAGGGCAAGCCCCGCTTCTCGCTGCACGATGGCCCTCCGTTCTCCAACGGTAACCTGCATATGGGCCATGCGCTCAACAAGTCGCTGAAGGACTTCATTGTTCGTATGAAGGCCATGCGCGGCTTCTACACACCCTACATTCCCGGCTGGGACAACCACGGTATGCCCATCGAGTCTGCCATCATCAAGGAGCAGAAGCTCAACCACAAGCAGATGAGCATTCCCGAGTTCCGCACAGCCTGCCATAACTATGCCCAGAAGTACATCGACATC
>JAFQKM010000283.1 GCA_017396925.1 Clostridia bacterium | reverse complement strand
TCGACGTCGACTTCCATATTATAGAACTTGACCTCGACGCCATAGAGCAATGTATCGTCGTTGGCTGTGCCGGGCGCGACCTTGTCGAGGGCATAGATCATCTCGATGATGCCGTCCAGCAGGCGCTTGGGCAGAACCAGGCTCAGATCACCCGGTGTGGCATTGAGGGTGGGGGTAATGAAGGCTTCTCGGATGCGGTCTTCGTTGGAACGGCGGCCGCGGATCAGGTCGCCGAAGCGCTGAACGATAACGCCGCCGCCCAGCATATTGCTCAGGCGGGCGATGCTCTCACCGTAGCCGTTGGAATCCTTGAAGGGTTCGGAGAAATGCTTGGCCACCAGCAAAGCAAAGTTGGTATTGCCGGTCTGGCGGGCGGGATCTTCATAGCTGTGGCCGTTGACCGTGATGATGCCGTTGGTGTTCTCGTTGACGACGACACCCTTGGGGTTCATGCAGAAGGTACGAACCTTGTCGCCATACTGCTCGGTGCGGTAGACGATCTTGCTCTCGTAAAGCTCGTCGGTCAGATGGGCAAAGACTTCGGCCGGCAGCTCGACACGGACGCCGATATCGACGCGGTTGGACTTGGTGGGGATCTCCAGGTCACGGCAGACCTGCTCCATCCATTTACTGCCGCTGCGGCCGACCGAAATGACACACTGGTCACAGGTATAAACCGCATCCATACACTTAACGGCATATCCCTTCTCCAGCGCCTCCACCGACAGAACCGGGGTATCAAAGAAGAACTCGACCTTTTCCTTCAGGTCATTATAGAGGTTCTCGAGAACGATATAGTTGATATCGGTGCCCAGATGACGGACCGAAGCGTCCAGCAGATGGAGGTCGTGCTGAATGCAGACCGTCTTGAAGCGTGTGCCGGCTGTCGAATACAGCTTGGTGCCTTCGCCGCCGTAGCGCATATTGATCTCGTCGACATAGTGCATGAGCTCCAGCGCCTTCTTCTTGCCGATATATTCATACAGGGTGCCGCCGAAGTCGTTGGTGATGTTGTACTTGCCGTCCGAGAAGGCGCCTGCACCGCCGAAGCCGCTCATGATGCTGCA
This sequence comes from Clostridia bacterium, assembly GCA_017396925.1. Taxonomy (GTDB): domain Bacteria; phylum Bacillota; class Clostridia; order Oscillospirales; family Butyricicoccaceae; genus RGIG1902. The sequence goes on along the minus strand of JAFQKM010000283.1, from coordinate 2,154 downwards.
GCTCTTGCAGCCGATACAGGTCTTGATCTTGTCGCCGTCGATGGGGCAGCGGCGCTTTTCCAGCGCATGACCGGCCTCAAAGACGGCTACCTTCAGTTCGGGCTTGTTCTGCATCAGCTCATAAGCCGCGAAGATACCGCCGGGGCCGGCGCCAATGATGATAACGTCGTATTTCATAAGGATCATTCCTTCCATTGTTTCATTTCCATTATCGAGCAGATCGCCCACAGAACATCCAAGAATCCCGGCGATCTGCAGCAGCATATCAGCATCGGGAGCCGATGTCCCTTTTTCCCACTTCGAAATGGTCTGCCGAACCACATGCAGGGCCAGAGCCAGTTCCTCCTGTGAGAATCCCTTTGCCTTGCGCAGCCGTTTCAGTTTATCTTTAACCATGCTCTCTGCTCCTCTCCTCCATGCTGCTCCGCTTATCATTATACTGTATGCAGTCTTCTACGGCAAGCAACGCTTTTTAACATTCCCTGTATCACCTTGTATTACCATTTCCTTTTTCGATAGATTTTTTCTTGTCCATCAGCATTTTCTCTTGCAAGGCAGAAGATTCTTTTCTAAAATACAGGTATAAGACATTGTTATTTTTATCCCCCCGAAAGGAGTATACCCTATGAAGATCCTCATCATCGGCGGCGTTGCAGGCGGCGCCACAGCAGCCGCCCGTCTGCGCAGACTGGACGAGCATGCCGAGATCATCATGTTTGAGCGCAGCGGCTATGTTTCCTATGCCAACTGCGGCCTGCCCTATTACATCGGCGGCAGCATCACCGACGAAAAGAAGCTGACCCTGCAAACCCCCATGAGCTTCAAAAACCGCTTCAATATCGACGTTCGCGTCAGAAACGAAGTCACCGCCATTGACCCCACCGCAAAAACAGTTTCGGTCACAAATCTCGAGACCGGCGAGACCTATACCGAATCTTACGACAAATTGATCCTTTCTCCCGGTGCCAAGGCGCAGGTCCCCAATATTCCCGGTTATACCGAAGGCAACGTATTCACCCTGCGTACCGTAGAAGATACCTTCCGGCTCAAGAACTTCCTGCTGGATCATCATCCCAAAAAGGCCGTCGTCATCGGCTCCGGCTTCATCGGCCTGGAAATGGCAGAAAATCTGGCCGAACAGGGCATCGATGTCACGCTGGTCGCCCGCAGTGGCCAGGTGCTCTCTCAGATCGATTTTGATATGGCACAGGAGATCCATGGTTACCTGCGCAGCAAGGGCCTCCATCTGGAGCTGTCTGCCAACGTCGAGGCTGTCGAGCATCACGCCGACGGCTCCATGACCGTCCGTTTCAAGGAGCTCGAACCCATCGACTGCGATCTGCTTCTGCTGTCGGCCGGTGTCATCCCCGATACAGCCCTTGCCAAAGCCGCCGGTCTCCAGCTGGGTCAGAAGGGCAGCATCGTCGTCAACGAGCATATGCAGACCAATATTCCCGATATTTACGCCGTCGGTGACGCCGTCATCATCAAGCACCGTGTTTCGGGTCAGGACAGCCTGATCTCGCTGGCCGGTCCCGCCAACAAGCAGGGCCGTATCGCTGCCGACAATATCTGCGGCATCCCCTCGACCTTCAAGGGGGCTATGGGCTCCTCGGTCATCAAGCTGTTTGATATGACCGTCGCATTCACCGGTCTCAGCGAAAAGGCTGCTCAGGCTCTTGGCCTGGAATATGACAAGGTCAACACCTTTGCCGCTTCCCACGCCGGCTACTATCCCGGCGGCACCAATATGTCGGTCAAGGTCCTCTACGCGCCCGCCACCGGCAAGATCCTCGGTGCACAGATCGTCGGCTTTGACGGTGTCGATAAGCGCATCGACGTTCTGGCCACCGCCATTCAGGCCGGCATGACCGCTGAAGATCTGGTCGATCTCGATCTGGCCTATGCACCGCCCTATTCCTCGGCCAAGGATCCCGTCAATGTGGCCGCCTATGCCATCGAGAATATCCGCAGCGGCCGCATCCGCCAGCATCATTGGCACGATGTCCCCCGCCTGGCACAGGATCCCAACGGTATCCTGCTGGATGTTCGTACACCTGCGGAATATGCGCAGGGCCACATCGATGGTGCCGTCAATATCCAGCTGGACGAGCTGCGCGCCCGTATGAATGAGCTGGACAAGAGCAAGACCCT
>JAFQKM010000282.1 GCA_017396925.1 Clostridia bacterium | reverse complement strand
GCGGCAGGTCGCGGCCAGCTATCAATATCCGGGCACCCGCCATGAGGATCAGCTGTATTTTGATGCGGCGGCCGTATTGGGCTCCGACCTGACCTTTACCGAACAGACCTTAACGGTCGTCGGCGTCGATTGGAACCGCTGGAATGTGGCCGACTGCAACTTCGGCTGGTCGGCCGAGGTGAATACCCGTACCCTGACCCTCGACCCGGAGCTCGATCACTACTGGCTGATTCTGGATGAGAAAAGGTAGATATGGATAAAAAGAGGAACGGGCATATTGCAATGCGCTGCGGCATTGTGTAAAATGAAGGCAGAGATGATTTTATATTAAGAGGAGGCAACCATTATGCGTTATGTAAAAGATCTTGCCCAGCTGGTTGAAGACCGCAAGGAAGCGACCCTGCGCATCAGCGATCAGGTTTGGGAATATGCCGAGTCCCGTTTCCAGGAGTTCAAGTCGGCTGCAGCCGAGAGTGAATATATGAAGGAAATGGGCTTTAAGGTCACCATGGGCATTGGCGGTGAAGAGACTGCCTTTGTTGCCGAGTATGGCGAAGGCAAGCCGGTCATCGCCCTGCTGGGTGAATACGACGCCCTGAGCGGCCTGTCGCAGGAGGCCGATATCCCCGAACTCAAGCCCATCGTTCCCGGTAAGGACGGTCACGGCTGCGGCCACAACCTGCTGGGTGCTGCCTCGATGGCAGCGGCCGTTGCCCTGAAGGATTATATGGTCCAGCAGAATCTGCCCGGTACCGTTCGCTATTACGGCTGTCCTGCTGAAGAGAATGCCGGCGGCAAGGCCTTCCTGGTTCGTGAAGGCTGCTTCAACGACTGCGACATCGCCCTGACCTGGCATCCCGGCTGGACCAATGGCGTTACCCAGAGCGGCTCGCTGGCCAACTTCCGTGTTTTCTATACCTTCCACGGCCTGTCGTCCCACGCCGCAGGTGCACCCCATCTGGGCCGCTCGGCCCTCGATGCCGTCGAGTGCATGAATGTTATGGTCAACTATCTGCGCGAGCATATGATCGACGAGGCCCGCATCCACTATGCCGTCATCAACACCGGCGGCACCGCACCCAACGTTGTCCAGAGCGAGGCACAGGTCCTCTATGCCATCCGCGCACCCAAGGTCACCCAGGTCAAGGAGCTGTTTGAGCGCGTTTCCAACTGTGCCAAGGGCGCCGCACTGGGCACCGGCACAACGGTTGATATCGAGCAGGTCTCGGCCTACTCCGACTATATCTCTACCGACGTCATCGCCGAGCGCCTGCAGCAGCACATGGAGGCTATGCTGCCCATCGGCTATACCGAGGAAGAGATGGAATATGCAAAGAAGTTCCAGGAGGTCATCACCGACCTTGACCGTAAGAATCTGCAGGGCATGGCCAAGAAGGTCGGCGGCAAGAATGCCAAGGAGATCCTCGACAAGCCGCTGTGGGACTTCATGACCTATCCGCAGGGCGGCTCCAAGGGCTCGACCGACGTTGGCGACGTCTCGTGGGTCGTTCCCACCGGTCAGTTCGGCGCCGTCACATGGGCAGCCGGTACACCCGGCCATGCATGGCAGGTCGTCGCCCAGGGCAAGAGCCCCGTTGCTCATAAGGGTACCCTTTTTGCCGCCAAGGTTCTGGCCGCAACCGCCTACGATTTCCTCACCGATCCCGAGCTGGTCAAGAAGGCCCGCGAGAACTGGCTGGAGATCCTCGATGGTGAGACCTATCCCGGCGCACTGCCCCCCGACGCCAAGCCCCATATCTGGTAAAAAGATCTGACCCTCAGAACAGGCGCACAGCGCCTTCGGTTCTTCGGGCCAATTCCAAAGTTGATAAAAAATCCCCGGCGCATGTCCGGGGATTTTTTTTGTATCTGTAGGGGCCGCTGACCACAGCGGCCCGTGGCGAGCGGGAATAGGCACATGTCCAGGTAAAAACATAATTATAAAAACATAGAAGCAGCCCGGCAGGGAAAACTTGCCGGGCTATGTTTTATATAGGGGTGTTATTTTGCTGGGGGCTTAGGCTTCTTTCTTAAAATGGTCGGCGCCCATGCGGCAGAGGGGGCAGGTGAAGCCTTCGGGCAGGACGTCGCCCTCGTAAACATAGCCGCAGATGTCGCAGACCCAGCGGCCGGCAGGCGCGGGGGCCTCTTCGGGCGGGGCACAGTCGCAGGGGGCGGCCAGTGCCTGAGCAAGGGCATCCAGCTGGGCGGTGCTTTCGGCATTGAGGGCCGAACGGATGGTGACCACCGGCTCGACGAAGGTCAGATCCTTGCTCTTGTCCAGCATACCGCGCATGACCTTGGCGGCCATGGGGGCCCAGCTGCCGTTTTCGATCATACCGACCGTGCGGTTCTGATAATTGCGCTCGGTCAGGTGATGGATGAACTCCTTCATGAAGGGGAAGATGTCGCCGTTATAGGTAGTGGTGACCAGCACCAGCTTGCTGTAGCGGAAGGCGTCTTCGACGGCTTCGGCCATATCGCTGCGGGCGAGATCGGTGAGAACAACCGACTGGCAGCCGCAGCCTTCCAGCTTTTCGGCCAGCAGCTCGGCGGCCTTCTTTGTATGGCCGTAGACCGATGTGTAGGCGATCAGCACGCCCTCTTCTTCGGGGCGGTAACTCGACCAGATGTCGTAGAGGTTGAGGTAATAACCCAGATTCTCGGTCAGGATCGGACCGTGGAGGGGACAGATGATTTCAATATCGAGGTTTGCGGCCTTTTTAAGCAGAGCCTGCACCTGTGCGCCGTATTTGCCGACGATGCCGATATAATAGCGTCGGGCTTCGCAGGCCCAGTCTTCCTCGACGTCCAGCGCGCCGAACTTGCCGAAGCCGTCGGCCGAGAAGAGCACCTTGTCTTTGGCATCATAGGTGACCATGACCTCGGGCCAGTGGACCATGGGGGCGGCCACGAAGGTCAGCTTATGGCTGCCCAGCGAAAGGATACTGCCCTCTGCAACGATCATGCGGCGCTCCTCAAAGGCTGTGCCGAAGAAGTTCTGCATCATGCCAAAGGCCTTGGCCGAGGAAACGATGGTGGCCGTGGGGTAGGTATCCATGAAGATCTTGATGCTGGAGGAATGGTCGGGCTCCATGTGCTGGACGATCAGATAGTCGGGCGCTTTGCCTTCCAGTGCCGTTTCAAGGTTGTGCAGCCACTGCTGCGCGAAGCGGGCGTCCACCGAGTCCATGACGGCGGTTTTTTCATCCTTAATTAAATAGGAGTTATAGGCCATGCCGTTGGGAACGATATACTGACCCTCGAACAGGTCGATCTCGTGATCGTTGACGCCGATATATTCGATATCCTTGGTGATGGTCATAGGGGAACTTTTCCTTTCTTTCGTTATTATAATAAAGTTTAGCATAAGAAAAGAGATTTTGCAATGGAAACGACAGGGGAGGAGAGGGCGTAAAAATGGCAGAAAAAAAGCCCAAATTGGCGATATAACCAACTTGGGCATGAAAACTTATGAAAAATAGGGCATTTCCGTCATTGACGGGTTGCCAAAAGGGTGATATAATACTATACTGCATCGGAGTATGAAGGTTGTGGCACACAGCCACAGCATTAAAATAGCAAAACTCGGCAGGGATTTCAAGAGGAAAAATCGTTAAATCGCTGAAGAAGATGCAAAAATCATCCACTGGCTCGGGCGTATCAAATGCGTCCGAATGAACATAGATCGGCAGTATCAGAGGCTGATACAAACTGAAGAATGGAGTGAAACTGATCATGAAGGACATGCGCTGCGGAAGAAAAGTCCGCAAAAGCTTTTCCAGAGTCGATGACATTCTGGAAATGCCCAATCTTATCGAGGTTCAGAAGAAGTCCTATCAATGGTTCCTCGATGTGGGCCTGAAGGAAGTCTTCAAGGATGTCGGCGCCATCACCGACCATTCCGGCAATCTTGAGCTTACATTCCTCGATTTCACCATCGATGAAAACCCCAAGTACTCGATCGTCGAGTGCAAGGAGAGAGATGCAACCTATGCAGCACCTCTGAAAGTCAGAGTCAGACTGCGCAATAAGGAGACCGAAGAGATCAAGGAGCAGGAGATCTATATGGGTGACCTGCAGAAGATGACCCCCTCCGGTACCTTTATTATCAATGGTGCCGAGCGCTGCATCATCTCGCAGATCGTTCGTTCGCCCGGTATGTATTACAGCCTCAATCACGATAAGCCCGAGAAGCCCTCGCTGCAGTGCACCGTCATCCCCTACAGAGGCGCATGGCTGGAGTATGAGACCGACGTCAACGACGTCTTCTATGTACGTATCGACAAGAACAGAAAGATCCCCGTAACCTGGCTGATCCGTGCCATCGGCATCGGCACAGAGGCCGAGATCCTCGACCTGTTCGGCGAGAACGAATACATCCTGGCTACCCTCGAGAAGGATAAGGAAGCCAAGAGCGGCGACAAGAAGATCCCCGTAAAGAACACCAACGATGCACTCGTTGAGATCTATAAGAAGATGCGTCCCGGCGAGCCTCCCACGGTTGATGCCGGCCGCACCCTGATCAACAACCTCTTCTTTGATCCCAAGCGTTACGACCTGTCCGCAGTCGGCCGCTATAAGTTCAACAAGAAGATGGCCATGGGCAGACGTCTGACAAATCAGGTTCTGACACAGCCCATCGCCGACCCCATGACCGGCGAACTGCTGGCTCTGCCCGGCGAGAAGCTGACACGCGAGAAGGCAGCAGAGATCGAGAAGCGCGGCGTCAACGTTGCTTATGTCAGCGTTGAAGGCGGCAAGGAGTTCAAGATCTTCGGCAACGGCATGGTCTGGCTGCACGACTTCGTCGACTGCGACGAGAAGGCACTGGGCGTTCTCGAGCGCGTCCGTTTCAGCGTTCTGAAGGACCTGATGGAAAAGTACAGCGGCGAAGAGCTGCTGGATGCCATCAAGGAGAACCTCCTCGAGCTGACACCCAACCACATCACACCCGACGATATCCTGGCCTCCATCAACTATCTGCTGTGCCTGGGTTACGGTATCGGCAACTTTGACGATATCGACCATCTGGGCAACCGCCGTCTGAGAAGCGTCGGCGAGCTGCTGCAGAACCAGTTCCGCATCGGCTTCAGCCGTATGGAGCGCGTCATCCGCGAGCGTATGACCATCCAGGATCTGGACATCGTCACCCCCCAGTCCCTCGTTAACATCCGTCCTGTAACCGCTGCGGTCAAGGAGTTCTTCGGCTCCTCGCCCCTCAGCCAGTTCATGGACCAGAATAACCCCCTGGCCGAGCTGACCCATAAGCGTCGTCTGTCGGCCCTGGGCCCCGGCGGTCTGTCGAGAGACCGCGCCAACTTCGAGGTTCGAGACGTACACTACAGCCACTACGGCCGTCTGTGCCCCATCGAGACCCCTGAAGGTCCCAACATCGGTCTGATCTCCTACCTGGCCACCTACGCCCGCGTCAATGACTACGGCTTCCTGGAGGCCCCCTATCGCGTCGTCGATAAGGAGACCGGCCGCGTCACCGATGAGGTCCGTTACATGACCGCCGACATCGAGGACGAGTACACCGTCGCACAGGCCAACGAGCCTCTGGACGAGAACCACTGCATCAAGGCCGAGCGTGTTACCTGCCGCCGTCGTGAGGAAATCATCGAGGTCGACAGAAACCAGATCGATCTGATGGACGTCTCGCCCAAGATGATGGTCTCGGTCGCCACCGCCTTCATCCCCTTCCTGGAGAACGACGACGCCAACCGTGCTCTGATGGGTGCGAACATGCAGCGTCAGGCCGTTCCTCTGCTGAAGACAGAGGCTCCCTTCGTTGCAACCGGTATGGAGTATAAGGCAGCCGTCGACTCGGGCACAGTTCCTCTGGCCCTCGAGGGCGGCGTTGTCACCAGCGTATCGGCCGACGAGATCACCATCAAGTACGACACACTGGGCACCAAGACCCACAAGCTGCTCAAGTTCCTGCGTTCCAACCAGGGTACCTGCATCAACGAGCGCCCCATCGTCAGCGTTGGCGAGCGCGTTGAGAAGGACGATGTTATTGCCGACGGTCCCTCCACCTCCATGGGTGAGATCTCCCTCGGTAAGAACGCCCTGATCGGCTTCATGAACTGGGAAGGCTACAACTACGAGGACGCCGTTCTGCTGAACGAGCGCCTGGTTAAGGAAGATGTTTACACATCGATCCACATTGAAGAGTTCGAAACCGAGTCCCGCGATACCAAGCTGGGACCCGAAGATATTACAAGAGATATCCCCAACGTCGGCGAAGAGGCCCTGAAGGACCTCGACGAGCGCGGCATCATCCGCATCGGCGCCGAAGTCCGCAGCGGTGATATCCTGGTCGGTAAGGTCACACCCAAGGGCGAGACCGAGCTGACCGCCGAGGAGCGCCTGCTGCGCGCCATCTTTGGTGAGAAGGCACGCGAGGTTCGTGATACCTCCCTCCGCGTTCCCCACGGCACATGGGGCACCGTCGTTGACGTCAAGGTCTTCACAAGAGCCAACGGCGACGAGCTGAGCCCCGGCGTCAACATGGTCGTCCGCTGCTACCTGGCGCAGAAGAGAAAGATCGGCGTCGGCGACAAGATGGCCGGCCGTCACGGTAACAAGGGTGTCGTATCCCGCATCCTGCCTCAGGAAGACATGCCCTTCCTGCCCGATGGCCGTCCCCTCGATATCGTCCTGAACCCCCTGGGCGTTCCTTCGCGAATGAACATCGGTCAGGTCCTCGAGGTCCATCTGGCCCGTGCTGCTCAGGCGCTGGGTCTGCACATCGCAACCCCCGTCTTCGACGGCGCCAAGGAGAGCGACATCCGCGCTCTGCTGGAAGAGGCCGGCCTGAGCCCCGACGGCAAGACCGTTCTGTATGACGGCCGTACCGGTCAGCCCTTCGATAACCCCGTAACCGTTGGTTACATGTACTACCTCAAGCTCCATCACCTGGTCGACGATAAGATGCATGCCCGTTCCACCGGTCCCTACTCGCTGGTCACACAGCAGCCTCTGGGCGGTAAGGCACAGTTCGGCGGTCAGCGCTTCGGTGAGATGGAAGTTTGGGCCCTGGAAGCTTACGGCGCAGCCTACACCCTCCAGGAGATCCTGACCGTTAAGTCTGACGATATCGTCGGTCGTGTAAAGACCTACGAAGCCATCGTCAAGGGTCACAACGTTCCCACTCCCGGCGTTCCCGAGTCCTTCAAGGTTCTTGTTAAGGAACTCCAGTCGCTGGGTCTCGATATCCGCGTCCTCGATAAGAACAACGAGGAGATCACACTCATCGATGATGATGACGATGAAGAGAGCTACGAGCGCGTTGCCAAGGCCGACGAAAACAATGTCGCCTCCGACAGCGAGCTGCTGAGCGCCGGCTTCGGCATCCAGGATGAGAAGGGTGAGGCCATCGAAGATATCATGGGCGGCGAATCCGCTTATGAAGACGAAGGCTACGGCGACGAAGCCTACCCTGAACTGTAATTCTGAAGGGAGAAAAGACATATGGCGAATATGACATTTGAAGCGATCAAGATCGGCTTGGCTTCTCCCGAGAAGATCGTAGAGTGGTCCTATGGCGAAGTCAAAAAGCCCGAGACCATCAATTACCGCACACTGAAGCCCGAGCGCGACGGTCTGTACTGCGAGCGTATCTTTGGACCCACCAAGGACTGGGAGTGCCATTGCGGTCACTATAAGAAGGTTCGTTTTAAGGGCAAGATCTGCGACCGCTGCGGCGTCGAGGTCACAAAGGCCAAGGTCAGACGTGAACGTATGGGTCACATCCAGCTGGCCGCCCCCGTTTCCCACATCTGGTACTTCAAGGGCATTCCTTCCCGTATGGGCCTGATCCTCGACCTGTCTCCCAAGCTGCTGGAGAAGGTCCTGTACTTCGGCTCCTACATCGTCACCGATCCCGGTGAGGGCACACCCCTGAAGGAAAAGCAGATCCTCTCCGAGCTGGAGTATCAGGACCTGCGCGAGAAGTATGAAGATGACTTCCAGGCCGAGATGGGCGCTGAAGCCATCAAGAAGCTGCTGGCCACCGTCGGCCTGAGCGGCGACGAAGCCAAGAAGAAGATCGAGACCATGAACCGTTTCGACGCCCTGCTCTGCGAGTACGGCCGCGTTAAGGAAGAGTTCCGCCTGCACATCGAAAAGGATGAGCAGAAGCTGATCGATCTGAAGAATACACTGGATGCTGTTGAGGAAGAGCTCAAGAGCTTCCGCGGTCTGGATAAGCTGTCCGAGCAGCTCCGCGAGGAACTGCGCGAGGCCAGCGGCCAGAAGAAGACCCGCATCAGCAAGCGACTGGAAGTCGTCGAGTCCTTCCGTCTGTCGGGCAACCGTCCCGAGTGGATGATCATGGACAACGTTCCCGTCCTGCCCCCCGATCTGCGTCCCATGGTCCAGCTGGACGGCGGCCGTTTTGCCACCTCCGACCTGAACGACCTCTACAGACGTGTCATCAACCGTAATAACCGTCTGAAGCGTCTGCTCGAGCTGGGCGCTCCCGACATCATCGTCCGCAACGAGAAGCGCATGCTGCAGGAAGCCGTCGACGCTCTGATCGACAACGGCCGCCGCGGCCGCCCCGTCACCGGTCCCAACAACCGCCCCCTCAAGTCGCTGTCCGATATGCTGAAGGGTAAGCAGGGCCGCTTCCGTCAGAACCTGCTGGGTAAGCGTGTTGACTACTCCGGCCGTTC
>JAFQKM010000281.1 GCA_017396925.1 Clostridia bacterium | reverse complement strand
TCCATCCTGGGCGACGGCGAAGTTGCCGAGGGTCAGGTATGGGAAGCCTTCATGGCCGCCAACAAGTATCACCTGGATAACCTCTGCGCCATCGTAGACGTCAACGGTCTGCAGATCGACGGCGCAACCAAGGACGTTATGCCCACCGAGCCTCTGGACGAAAAGTTCCGCTCCTTCGGCGCACACGTCATCACCATCGACGGTCACGACTTTGATGCCATCCTCGCCGCTTTCGCCGAGGCCAAGGCAACCAAGGGTCAGCCCACCGTCATCCTGGCAAAGACCGTCAAGGGCAAGGGCGTTTCCTATATGGAAAACAATGCCGGCTGGCACGGCAAGGCCCCCAACGACGAGCAGTTTGCACAGGCTAAGACAGAATTGGAAGCAGCCATCGCTGCATTGGAGGACTAAATCATGGCAGAGAAAATCGCAACCAGAAACGCTTACGGCATGGCTCTGGCCGAGCTGGCCAATCAGTATCCCGAAGTTGTTTGCTTTGACGCCGACCTGGCCGGCGCTACCATGAGCAAGTTCTTCCTGGAAGCCCATCCCGATCGCTTCTTCGATATGGGTATCGCCGAAGCCAACATGCAGGGCGTTGCTGCCGGTATGGCTGCCTGCGGCTACAAGCCCTTCACCAATACCTTCGCTATGTTCGCCGCCGGCCGCTCCTGGGAGCAGGTCCGCAACACCATCTGCTATCCCGGCCTGAATGTTAAGGTCGTCGGTTCCCACGGTGGTATCTCGGTCGGTGAAGACGGTGCGACCCACCAGTGCATCGAAGACTTCGCCATCATGCGTGTTATCCCCGGCATGACCGTTCTGTGCCCCTGCGACGCACACGAGATGCGTCTGGCCGTTGAGGCTCTGATCAACTACGATGGCCCCGCTTACATGCGCCTCGGCCGTCTGGCTGTCGAGACCGTCACCGACGCCATCCCCGGCTACAAGTTCGAGCTGGGCAAGGGCGCACAGCTGCGCGACGGTAAGGATGTCACCATCATCGCCAACGGTATGATGGTCCAGATGGCTCTGGAAGCCGCCAATATGCTGGAGGCCGAAGGCATCTCCGCCCGCATCATCGATATGCACACCATCAAGCCCCTCGACACCGAGATCATCAAGAAGGCTGCTGAAGAGACCGGCGCCATCGTCGTTTCCGAAGAGCACAACATCATCGGCGGTCTGGGTGCTGCAGTTGCCGAATACTGCTGCGAGAACTGCCCCGTTCCCGTTGTCCGCCACGGCGTCAACGACGTCTTCGGCCGCAGCGGCAAGGCGCCTCTGGCTCTGAAGGCTTTCGGCCTGACTGCCGAAGTCATCGCCGAGAAGGCCAAGCAGGCTCTGGGCATGAAGAAGTAAATCAAATCATTCTTTCAAAAAGGGAGTGCCTCTGTGGCACTCCCCGTTTTATATCCATATCAAAAAAGACCACACGAAGGTGGTCTTTTTCATTTACATAGGTACCGAGTTATCTGCCCATCATGATATCAACGATGGTGGCGTTGGCGTCCTTCATGCCGACATTGGCAACGCGGCCGAGGTTCTTTGTCAGCTGGCCGGGCTCGTCGGTGCCGACAATGCCGCCGGCTTCGATCGAGAAGCCCTCCAGCGCCATAAAGGCCGACAGGGTGGTATTGGCGGTCGACAGACCGACCTTATTGGCACAGCCTTCCTTGGCGCCGTCACAGATGACGCCGGTGGCGCTGCCGAGGACGGTCTTCATGCAGGCAACGACCTGCTCCAGTGTGCCGTCCAGCATATAGATGATGCCGCAGGCGCCGGCCAGACCGGCCGAGATCGAGCAGGAGCACAGGCAGGACAGGGTGCCAACATCATGCTTGATGAACATATTCATGGCCTGGGCAAAGGCAATGCCGCGCAGGATCTTCTCTTCGGGCACATTGAGTGCCTTACCGACAACGCCGATGGGCAGGAAGAGGGAGATGCCCTGGTTGCCCGAACCGGTGACCGTCATAACGGGCAGCGGATAGCCGCTCATACGGGCGTAGGAGGCACAGGAGGTGACCTTCTGGACCTGCAGGAGCAGCGAGTCGCCGAAGAGCGAACGGGCATTCAGGCGGTCGTAGGCCTGGCCCATGGCCAGCTTCTGGCCGGCTTCGCTGATGGCCATATTCATCTCGAGGCCTTCCCTGAAGAAGTCGAGGGCCTCCTGATCTACGGTATCGGCAAAGGCCTTGAAGTCTTCCAATGTGAAGTTCTCGATGCCGTCGATGGCGCTGCCGCCGGCCGTTTCAAAATGGGCAAAATCGGTGCCGTGTTCGACCGATACGATATTGTCGTGGCCGCCCGAGGTGATGACGCGGACGCAGTCTTCGTCGCTCTCGAGGATGGTCTCGATATACAGGCCGGTGCGTGTGCCGTCCAGCTTGACATCGATCAGAGGCAGGATCTTTCTGGCCTCGTCGGCGCCCTCGGGTGTGATGTTGCCCAGAACATTCATGCCGGCCTTGAAGTCGCCTGCGGCAATGCCGACGGCAACACACTCGGCGGCGCCTCTGGCGCCCTCAAAACCGGGAATGGCAACGCCCATGGCATTCTTCAGCAGGCAGATGTCCAGCTTGACCCTGGCGCTCTTGAGGGCGCCCTTGAGCTCAGC
>JAFQKM010000035.1 GCA_017396925.1 Clostridia bacterium | reverse complement strand
GGGCATACTGAAGGCAAACCGACAAAGGAGTTGCACAAGATGATCGAACAGGACACCATTCGCCTGCTGCGCGAATGTGATGCCGGCATCCGAATGGGGATCAGCTCCATCGGCGATGTGCTGGAGGACGTCGAAGACCCCGGCCTGCGCCGTGTGCTGGCCCAATGCAAGCACCAGCATGAAGCGCTGGGGCAGGAGGTCGAAAAACAGCTCTCCCGTTTTCATGACAAGGGAAAGGCCCCCAATCCCATGGCCAAAATGATGTCGCATATGAAGACGGTGGTCAAAATGGGAATGGACCCCTCCGACCATATGATCGCCGATCTGATGACCGACGGCTGCGGCATGGGCGCCAAGTCGCTGAGCAAATACCTCAATCAGTACAAGGCCGCCGACGAGACCGCCAAAGATATTGCCAAACGCCTGATCACCCAGGAAGAGCAGCTTTCGGCCCGGCTGCGGCAGTATTTATAACTGGCAAAAAGAAAAAGGCGAGAGCGTTGCTCTCGCCTTTTTCATAAAGCAGATATGATTATACGCCGAAATCCTGTGCTGCCTTCTTGAGCATTTCGCGGATGGGCAGGTTGTAGGGGCAGCGGGACTCGCAGAGGCCGCACTCGATGCAGTCGGAAGCCTTCTTGGGGAAGGAGCCGTAGCGCTCGCGTGCCCAGCCCTCGAGGCCGTAGCGGTTGAGGTAGCCCTGCATGAGGAAGACGCTGGAGATGTTGATGCCAACGGCACAGGGCTGGCAGTAGTTGCAGCGACGGCAGAACTGTGTGCCCAGTGTCTCGCGGATCTTATCCATTTCAGCCAGCTCGGCTTCGGTCAGAGGAGAAGTATCCTCGACGGCAGCCAGGTTCTGCTCGATCTCCTTGGCGTCGGCCATACCGGGGATGATGACGGTGACATCCTCGTTGGCAGCCAGGAAACGCATGGCCAGAGGTGCGTTCTCCAGTGCGCCGCCGGCCAGAGGCTTCATGCAGATAAAGCCGATGTTCTTCTCGGTGCACTTCTTGATCAGCTCGGCGCCGTGTGTCTCAACGATATTGTAGGGGAACATGAAGGTTTCGACCCAATCGAAGTCCAGCGCCTTCTCAAAGACCTCGATGGAATGGGAGGTCAGGCCGATGTGTCTGATCTTACCGGCAGCCTTGGCTTCCATCAGAGCCTCCAGTGCGCCGCCTTCACCCATGATGGTGTCGAGGTCGGCCATGCCGGCATTGTGGACCTGATACAGGTCGATATAGTCGGTCTTGAAGTTGCCCAGGGAGATGTCGATGTCCTTGGCCATGGCTTCCTTGGTGCGGGCCATGCTCTTGGTAGCCAGAACGAAATGCTCGCGGATGCCCTCGAGGCCGCCGCCGATGTATTCTTCACTGACGGTATAGCCACGGGCCGAGTCGATGAAGTTGATGCCGGAATCCTTCAGCTGACGGATAATGGGCTTGGCAGCCTCGCCGTCGATGCGCTGAATGGGAATGCCGCCGAAGCCCAGACGGGAGATCTTCAGGCCGGTCTTACCCAGAATACGATATTCCATAAGATTGCCTCCATAGTATGTAGTATAGTTAGCGATTCTATTATACAGCCGCAGGGCAGGAAATGTCAAATGGAGAGGCCCTCTGCCTCCATCCTGTTCTTGCTATTTTTATACCAAAATGCTACACTGGTTATATCATAAACCATCTGCGGATAAAAGGAGTAATCTTATGAACCTCAATGCCCGTCTGACCACCCTGCTGCAGGCCCATGGCGCCAATCTGATCGGTTTTGCCGACGTCGAAGGCCTCGCCCCCGACGGCTATAAATATGCCATCGTTGCCGCCCTGGCACTGCCCCCTGCCATCGTCGAAGAGATCCCTGTCGGCCCCACCCCTGCCTATCACGAAACCTATAAGATCTACAATACCCGTCTGACCGCCATGTCGGAGGCTGCGGCTGCCCTGCTCAATGATATGGGTTACCGTTCGCTGGCTCTCTGCGGCGACAATGCCGTATGGAACCGCAAGACCGGCGCTACGCCCTTCCCCTACAAGACCTCGGCCACCCGTGCCGGCCTTGGCTGGGTCGGTAAGTGTGCCCTGCTGGTCACCCCCGAATACGGCTCGGCCGTTCGCCTGACCGTCACCCTGACCGATGCCCCCATTGTCCCCAACGAGCCCATTACCGAATCCCGCTGCGGCGCCTGCCATGCCTGCGTCGACGCCTGCCCCGGCAAGGCCGTGATGGGCAATCTGTGGACGCCCGGCATCGACCGCAGCAAGCTGGTCGACATCGCGCTGTGTCAGCAGGCCGCCGGCGACCGTGCCGAAGAGACCCTCGGCGTCCGCACCACCGTCTGCGGCAAATGCTTCGCAGCATGTCCCTATACAAAAGGATATATTCATCGCGCAAAGGCGGAAAAGTAACCGCGCAAAAAAGTAAGCATGGCCGAATCGGCCGATTGCGCTTGACGAACTGCGTTTTTTCGAATATTATATATAGATATGGGAGAGGTATGCCCTTCCCGCAAATCTGTCTTTATAACACGATAAAAGGTGAGAGAAATATGAACAACACTGAGAAAACCATGGAAAAGGTTGTCAATCTCTGCAAGAGCCGCGGCTATATTTTCCCCGGCAGCGAGATCTACGGCGGCCTGGCCAACACCTGGGACTACGGCCCTCTGGGTGTTGAGTTCAAGAATAATGTCAAGCGCGCCTGGTGGAAGAAGTTCGTCCAGGAATCCCCTTACAATGTCGGCCTCGATGCCGCCATTCTGATGAATCCTCAGGTCTGGGTTGCTTCCGGCCATGTCGGCGGCTTCTCTGATCCTCTGATGGACTGCAAGGAGTGCAAGGAGCGCTTCCG
>JAFQKM010000280.1 GCA_017396925.1 Clostridia bacterium | reverse complement strand
GCGACGATCTGGGCCAGCGTGGTGTCCTGACCGACGCGTGTGGCACGGAACTTGAAGAAGCCGTTTTTATTGATGGTGGCGGCAATGGCGGTATCGCCCACCTTTTTCTCTACAGGGATCGACTCGCCGGTGATGGCGCTTTCATCGACCTGCGAATGGCCTTCGATCAGAACGCCGTCAACGGGGATCGACTGGCCGGGACGGATGACGATGATATCCCCCTGCACAACTTCGGCCACAGGGATCTCGGTCTCGACGCCGCCGCGCTCGACGGTAGCCGTCTTGGGTGCGAGGTCGATCAGCTTGGAAATGGCGTCCTTGGCACGACCCTTGCTCTTTTCCTCCATATACTTGCCGATGCCGACCAGCGTGACGATCATGGCCGACGACTCGAAATAGAGGTCCATGTGATACTGATGGACCAGTTCAAGGTCGCCGATACCCAGGCCGTAGCTCATGCGGTAGATGGCAAAGATGCCGTAAACCAGCGCTGCCGACGAACCGACGGCGATCAGACTGTCCATATTGGGCGCGCCCGAGAAAAGGCGCTTGTAGCCATTGGTGAAATAGTGTCCGTTCAGGATCAGAATGGGAATGGTGATCAGGAACTGGGTGAAGGCAAAGGATACGGCATTTTCGGTGCCCGACAGGAAGGCCGGCAGCGGCAGGCCGATCATGTGGCCCATCGATACATACATCAGGGGGATCAGCAGGCCGATCGACCAGAAAAGCTTGGTTCTGGTGGCCTTGAGGTGGCGCTCTTCGGCGGCATGGTCAACCGCTGCGGCACTTGCAGCCCCGCCGCCTGCAGCCTTCTGCTCGCCCTTGACCGATGCGCCGTAGCCCGACTTTTCAACCACGGCAATGATGGCCGCGTCGTTGGTGACGGCTTCGTCATATTCAACGGTCATGCTGTTGGTCATCAGACTGACGGCGACATTCACAACGCCCTCGGCCTTGCCGACCGCCTTCTCGACATGGGAAGAGCAGGCCGAACAGGTCATGCCCGTTACATTGAAGTTCTGTTTCATTCTATACCTCCATTACAGGATTCGTTTCATTCCGGACACCCCCGGGGGGTGTTCCTCTGTCTCCATGATATATCACATTGATTACAAAAGTCAATAGGAATTCCCATGATGTTTTGTTGCATTCCACTTAAAACTGTGCTATCATTTGTTTTAGGAATAATATACACCTGTTTTAACGAAAAATGTGATACATGGAGGAATTGACAGATGAAAGTATTTGACCAGACAAATGATTGCGAACTGGATCTGACCAGACAGCAGCTGCTCGATCTGCTGACCGACGGCAACCGCGAAGTCGACTTTATCATGAAGCAGCCCCAGCCCGACGATTCCGGCCTCGTTTTCTACGACAAGGAGATCTGGGTCTGCACAAAGGAAAAGAGCTTTACCCGCAGCTATGAGTATAAGGGCCGCGCTCTGCGTGAGTTCCACTGCTTCCACTTCCACGATCTGGACGGCCAGTTTGACCCCCGCCGCCCCAACGTCGGCAAGGTCATTCTTGTCTGATTTACAAACAAGCACCAAAGGCACCCTTTCGGGTGCCTTTTCTGTTTATGATCGGCCAAAAACCTGCAAAGATACCAAAAGCCACCCCAATGGGGTGGCTTTCGTTTTTATAACTTTTCAAACAAATGTGCCTTGTGCAGCGCCGGGCGGAGAGAAAGGGTCAGGAACACCGAGACGACTACGGCGATCAGACCATTCACCAGCGATACCGTACCCTTCTGGATGGCGACGGTCAGGACGGTACCCCATACGCCGCTGTTGATGAGATACTGCACGACGATGGTCTTGGTGACATAGAGAACGACATAGGTGACCGAACCGCAGATGCCGCCGATCAGGGTAAAGAGCTTTTCCTTTTTGGGGCCCTTGCCGCGGCCGATGTTGCAGATCAATCCGGCCACAAAGCCCATAAGGAACTTATTGATAAAGGTGATCCAGGCTTCGGGCGCGAAGTAGGGATCCATAAAATCGTAAAGGGCCGAGCCGATGCCGGCCGAAAGGCCGCCGGTGACCGGGCCGAAGAGCAGACCACCCAGCAGGCAGACGACATTGCCGAAATGGATCATGGTCTTGCCCAATGCGGTGGGAATATCGATGTGCAGGTAGGTGGCGGCGAAAACCAGGGCCGACAAAACGCCGATCAGGGCGATGCGTCTGGTGGAGAACTTCTTCTTTTCCATAACATAACCTTCTTTGCTGTGATTGTGCTTGACAGGATATCTTTCTGTCTTTATGCTTAGTATAGAAGCAAACTGACCCGATTGAAATATCCAGTTTAAAAACTTTTTATAGTATCAGTTTGAATGGAGGCCCTTATGGATCTGATCTCTGTCCCCCTCGATTCCCACAGCAAAACACCCCTGTATCTGCAGCTGCACGACCATATTGCAGCCGAGATCACATCGGGACGTATCTCTGAGGGCGAGCGTCTGCCCGGCAAGCGTACAGCGGCCGACCGTCTGGGTATCAGTCTCAGTACGGTCGACGGCGCCTACCAGCTGCTGGCCTCGGAAGGCTATATCCGTGCAAAGCCCCGTTCGGGCTTTGTCGTCTGCCATCTCGAGCAGCTGGAGGCCCCGGCGCTGGAGCCCCTCTCCCCTGCACCGGCTGCAGAGGAAAAGGCGGCTTCCGCCCTCTCCTTTGGCACCGGCGGCATCGACGCTTCCCTCTTCCCCTACCGCACATGGGCGCGCCTTTTTAAGGATACCCTCTATAACCGCCCCGATCTGCTGCTGCACGGCGACCCCAAGGGGGATGAAGACCTGCGCCGTGCCATCGCCCGATACCTCCACCAGTCCCGCGGCATCACCGCCCCCCACGACCGCATTCTCATCGGCGCCGGTATGGAATATCTGCTGTGGCTGCTCTGCCATCTGCTGGAAGGCAGGCGTGCCGCCGTTGAAGATCCCGGCTATCCCAAGGTCCACCAGATCCTCTCCCGCGGCGGCCTGCAGGTCGACTTTATTCCGCTGGATGCCTATGGCATGGATCCCGCTGCCCTGCGCCGCTCGGATGCCGATCTGGTCTATCTGACCCCCGGCCACCAGTTCCCCACCGGCCTTGTCACGCCGGCCGGCCGCCGCACCGAGCTGCTCAAATGGGCCTCCGAGCGCCCCGGACGGTATATTATCGAAGACGACTACGATTCCGAATTCCGCTTCGATGGCCGCCCCATGCCCTGTATGCAGGCGCTGGATCCTCAGCGTGTCATCTACATCGGTACCTTTTCGCGCACCATCGCCCCGGCCATCCGTGTGGCCTATATGGTGCTGCCCCGCCCGCTGATGGCGGCCTACGACGAGCGCTTCCGCTTCTTTTCCAGCACGGTCTCCCGTTTCGAACAGCAGACCCTGTGCCGCTATATGGAAGAGGGGCATTTCGGCCGCAGCCTCAACCGTATGCGCAGCCGCTACCGCACCCGCCGCGACCTGCTAATGGCCGAGATCGGCCGGGTCTTCGGTGCCTGCGCTGCCGTCGAGCATACTCACACCGGCCTCAGCCTGCTGCTCTGCCCCGATACCGACCGCAGTGAAGATGAAATCGAACAGCGTGCCCGTGCCCTTGGGCTTTCCGTCCGCGGCCTGCAGAGCTACTGCAGCGCCCCTGTTTCCGCCTCGCCGGCCCTTGTGCTGGGTTACGGCGCCCTCCGCGAAGAGGAGATCCCCAAAGCCGTGGAGCTGCTTTACACCGCCATATTTGAATAATAAAAAAGAGCCCCGTAGGGCTCTTTTTTATTTCAATATCAAATCTCAATAATTCTTTCCTGTCGACCGTGGCGCCCCAAAAAACCTTGTTTTTCGGGGACCCCATAAGATTTGTTAGATTTTCGGCGAATCAATCGCCTGAAAATCGACGCCGGACTGCCGGCGGCGTGCAGAAGCACGCTCACGGCCGATTAAATCTCAATGATCTTTTCCTGTCGGCCGTGGACGAATCGGGGTGCCTGCTTGACATGAATGTCTTCCTCAAGGGAAATGCGGACATTCTGGCCATCCCATTCGGGCAGATCGCCGCGAATATTCAGCTCGAGAGCATAGCTGGTGCTTTCGCCCACAGGCAGCTCGCCGCGGGGATAGATGCTGTCCTGATGGTCCCAACGGCCGATGATGGGGCCTGCGCCGTGACCGAAGGTGCCGAGGCCGTGGCAATAGAGGCTGGGGGTCAGGCCCTCGGCTTTGGCCTTGTTGACGCCATCGTGGAAGACGGCATTGCCGGTGCGGCCGGCCAGATAACCCTCGCAGGAGATATCCTGGAAGCGGTTGCCCTGGGCAAAGAGATCGTGAACCCCCTTGGGGGCTGCCTGCTCGCCTTCGCGAAGGACATAGGCCATCCACTGCTTGTCGGTCAGAACAGGGATATACTTGAGGTAAACGCCGATGTCGCAGTGCACCAGATCGCCGGCCTCGATGACGCCGCCGAAGCCGTAGGCCGGGGTACCCTTGCGCTGCAGATCGATATCGGGACCAAACCAGAAGTCCAGCTGGCACTCGGCCATAACATGGCGCATGAACCACTCGACGTCCTCGGTGGTGGTGACGCCCGGTGTGATGACATCGCGGCTGTAGGCTGCCTTGATGATATCTTCGGTGACCTCGACCAGTACCTCCATAACCTCCAGCTCGCCATCGGTCATGGTCTCCAGCCAGCGGGTGGAGATGCGTTCGGCCGGCTGCAGCAGGGCGGCATGCTCGGCAGGCATCTTTTTGAGGTCTTCCAGCAGAGAAGCCGACAGACCGTCGCAGAATCCGCCGTATTCGCCCTTGGTGTTGATTTCAACCGCCTTGGGCTGATATTTTGCGATCATGCGGGAAACGCCCTCAGCGAGGCTCTCGTTGCCTTCCTTGACGGGGGTATAGAACTCCTTCATCTTTGCGAAGGGAATGCCCCAGGTCAGGCGATCGATGGCGCCGGTCTCCTTATTGCGGCAGAACATAATGGCGCTCAGGCGGCGGGCGGTGCGCATATCCCAGGTCAGCAGGGTCTTCATGACGGGATCTTCATTGTTTTCATAGGCCGTGATCAGCCACATATCCACATCACACTCGTCCATCAGACGGGGCAGCAGATTGTCGAGGCGGTCACGCAGCAGCTTTTCCGACAGCACAGCCTGGGTGCGCAGGGGCAGCAGACCGGCCTTTTCCAGCTTTTCGCGAATGGTACGGATGACTTCCATGGTATTTTCTCCTTTCAATATCAAAAGGGGTATTGCTCATACTATAAAAATACCATAAAAGCCGGCATTTGAAAAGCCTAATCCTCCATCTGCCGGGCCAGGAAGCCGGCCGCCATACGGGCCAGCCGCAGTTCTTCCTCGCCGGGGCTCTTTTTGCCCTCCAGCAGCGCAACGCAGCCCGACAGATCCCCGCCGGCGATGACCGGCAGCATGGCCTGCACCTGCGGCCCCTGCTCCCACAGCGTAAAGCCGCATTCGGCCGTACCCAGGCTCTTCCGCTGCTCCATGGCACGCTCGGCGGCCGAGGTGAGATTTCTGCCCTCGCCGCGCACGCCGCCCGAAGCCACAACGGTATCCCGATCGCAGACGGCACAGGCGCACTCGCTCTCCCGCCACAGAGCCTCGGCCAGCTGGCCGGCTGCCTGCTGCATATTGCCCATGGGGGAATACTTGCGGAAAATCACACTGCCGTCGGTCTCGATAAAAATTTCCATCGGTTCGCCCTCGCGGATGCGCATGGTGCGGCGGATCTCTTTGGGAATGACGATCCTGCCCAGATCATCGACTCTGCGGACCACTCCTGTTGCTTTCATATATGAACCTCTCCTCTGAACGTACAAATTATGCTTCTATTATCTGTAAATCACAGAGGATTATACCTTTTCCGTTGACCTGCCGCCGGCTTTTCACAATCTATATATACAGGTAAAAATTGAAAAATCCGCATACATAACCCGGCTCTGCCCTACAAATCGCCCAGGATTTGTGCTATGCTAAAGACAGCATCACCACTACGCTATGAAAGGAAGCATCGATACCATGAACTGGACGCTGCTGGGCATTACCCCTACCGATGATAAAAAAGCCATTACTGCCGCCTATCGTGCACAGTTGGCCCATACCAACCCCGAAGACCATCCGGAAGCCTTCAAGGCCCTTCGTGCCGCCTATGAAGAAGCCCTGAAGCTGGCCGACGCGCCTGCCGAAGCACCTGTGCGCGACGAAAGTCCTGTCGGCCTCTGGACCGAGCGCCTGCACGCACTGTACGGTGATTTTGCCCGCCGCATCGTACCGGACAACTGGGCTGATCTGCTGGCCGACGATGTCTTCCTTGCGCTGGATACCCGTCCGCTGGCCGAAGCCGCACTGCTCGGCTTTTTGATGGAAGACTTCTATCTGCCCCAGGAAGTATGGCAGGTTCTGGACCGTGTCTTTTCCTGGACCGAGCGCAGAGAAGAGCTCTATGAATCCTATCCCAGAGATTTCATCGACTATGCCGTGATCAACGGCATCCGCTTCCCCGCCAATCTTCCCTATGAACTGTTCCTGCCCGGCATCGATGCCCAGGCCTGCGACGCCTACCGCAAGCTCTATTATCAGGCGACCCGTATGCCGGTGGCCGAACTAGCCCCTGTGCTCGAGCAGATGGACGCCCTTCCCGAGCGCCATCCCTACGGCGAGCTGCTGTCCTGCCTCCTGCTGCTGGAGCAGGGCGAGGCCGATCGCGGCCGCAAGGCGCTGCACGATCTGGCCGACACCTATCCGCAGGACGCCAAGCTGCAGCTGGAGTGGGCCAGCCAGTGCATGCATATGGCCGACTGGGCCGAGGGCGAAGCCTATATCCGCCGCGCCCTTTCCCTGCGCCCCGAACTCACCCAGGCCCGCCAGATGCTGGCCGACTGTCTGGCCAATCAGAGCCGGTATGAAGAGGCCAAAAAACTGATCTTCCAGCTGATGGACGACGCCGGCGGCGACCGCAAGCGCATCTACGAGCTCCGCCAGCGCATGCAGGGCTGGAATGAGGCCATCATTCAGGATCTGGAAGCCCGGATGCAGGCCGTCCCCGAAGACATGGCCCTTCGCCTCCGCCTGGCCTGGTGTTATCTGCAGAATGATCGCGATCAGGACGCCATGCAGCTCTGCCGGACCATCGACCCCACAGGCCAAGATCTTTACGATTACCACAACCTCTATGCCAAGGTTGCCTATTCGCTGCAGGACTATACAGCCGCCCTCCCCCATCTGCAGGCACTGGTCGATCTCCTGCACAATATGAAGCCCGACGGCACCGAACAGACCGCCGGCCGCATCGATTCTCTGCCCGAGAAGCTGCAGATGCAGGGCAGCTGCCTGATCCAGCTGGGGCAGAAGGAAAGCGCCATCGAAAAATACGAGCAGGCGCTGGCCCTGGCCCCGAACAATCCCGAGGTGCTGACCAACATGGGACATCTGCTGCGCGGCACCGGCGACCACAGCCGTGCAGCCGAGCTCTTTGAAAAACTGACCGACCTGATGCCCGGCGCCTACCACGGCTTCTATCTGCTCTCCCAGACCCTCTTCGATCTGGGCCGCGACCGCGACGCCTTCGATGCTGTCAACCGCGCTTTGGAGCTGGATGGCGGCGACCTGGGCGTATACCTGCTCAAGATGCGGATCCTGCTGCGCAACGGCGCATGGGAAGGCGTACGAAGCACACTGGATTTTCTGCGCGAGCACGGCATCACCGACGAGATCAATACCGTCTGGTGCGAAGCGCAGCTGCTGGAGCAGGGCGAAGACAACAAGGCGCAGGCGCTGGAGCTCTATCGTGCCCTTGCAGCACGCATCGAAAACGGCGAAGGGCTGGAGGAAGCCTCCAAGCTGTATTTCCGCCTGCTGTGCCTGGAAGCCGAGCATCTGGACGCCGGCAAGAGCGAAGATCGCGCCCTCATGCTGGCCCTGGCCGAAAAGGGCCTTGCCCACAATCCCGATGATTTCCCCTGCCTCGACTATAAGGCTTGGCTGCTCAAGCGCGACGGCCGCCGTGAAGAAGCGCTGGCCATCTACCATCGTCTCGAGGCCGTTCCCCGCCGCTCGATGAATGTCGAAGCCGAACTGGCCGAGCTTTACTACAAGGATCTCGACCACGACGCCGACCGGGCGCTGCATTATTACAAGCTGCTGCTCGAACAGGAGGAACAGCCGGTTTATCTGTTCTATGCCGGCACCTGCTGCCGATACCTCGACCGTTATGCCGAAGCCGAACAGTATTTCCTGCGTCTGCAGGAGCTGCGTCCCGACGGCGTGGACGGCTACAACGGTATGTCCTATCTCTATGATGTCATGAACCGCCATGAAGAATCTCTGGAACAGATCAACAAGGTCATCGAACGGATCCAGGATTGGGAAGGCGACCAGTCGGGCTATTATTACCACAAGTCCCGCATTCTCCGCCGCCTGAACCGTCCGCTGGAGGCTATGGCTGCCATTGACGAGCTGACCGAAAAATACGGCAACGAAGATGTTTTCCAGGAAAAGTTCGAGATCTGCTGTCAGTTCGGCCTTTGGGAACAGGCCGGCCAGCTGCTGAACGACTGGCGCAAGGCCGGCACCAAGAAAAACCGGATGCATGCGGCCATGATCGATCTGGACCTGTTTACCGGAAAGATCGAAGCGGCACGCACCACGCTGGCATCCCATTCCGGAAAGCTCAATGCCGGCGATATCGAACGCCTCTCGCTGCTGCTGGGTGAACTGGATGGCGATGAATCGGTACAGATGCCCATTTGGGAAAAGCGTGCCGCCGGCCGTCAGGACCAGACCCACGAACTGATGAATATGGCGCAGGTGCAGTGGTGGAACGGCCACTATGACAAGGCCCGCGAATATGCAAATGCCGCCATCGGCCAGCTGGAAAACCTGATCCCCTGCCATAAAAAATACGAGGCTCTCTATCGCAGCCGCCGTGTGCTGGCGCTGGCCATTCTGGGTCGCTTCGACGAGGCTGCTGCCGAGCTGGCCGCCGTCCGCAGACTTCCCCTCTGTGAAACCTGCAATTACTGCACCTGCAAGGATGCAGATATCTATGAAGCCAATATGGAAGAAATCCGCGGCAACTGGACTCGGGCCATGGAACTCCATCGCGCCGGCGCCGACCGCTGGCCCGACGACATGGACTTCGTCGCCGGTGTCCGCCGCATGACAAGAAAGGGACTCTGATATGATGATCGGCATTGATCTTGGAACCACCAACAGCCTGGTTTCCTGCTTCCGCAACGGCAAAGCCGAAATCATCCCCAACCGCCTTGGCAAGCACCTGACCCCCTCTGTAGTCAGTGTGGATGCCGACGGTACCGTCTATGTGGGCGAAACCGCCAAAGAGCGTGGGATGCTGCATCCACTGGAGACCGCCCGCGTCTTCAAGCGCAGCATGGGTACCGATAAGCAGTATCATCTGGGCAGCAAGACCTTCCGCGCCGAAGAGCTTTCCAGCCTGGTCCTGCGCAGCCTGAAAGAGGACGCCGAGGCCTATCTGGGCGAAGAAGTCACCGAGGCCATCATCAGCGTGCCTGCCTACTTCAACGATTTACAGAGAAAGGCCACCAAACAGGCCGGCGAACTGGCCGGCCTGAAGGTCAGCCGCATCATCAACGAGCCCACCG
>JAFQKM010000279.1 GCA_017396925.1 Clostridia bacterium | reverse complement strand
CGTCACCAGCGCCACCAAGACCTCGAATGCCGTTGTCAAGGCGGTCAATCAGGCCATGGAAGTTGCCACAGCACTTACAGAGGAGGGACGCTAATCTATGAACAACTTCAAACAGCAGCTCAAAGAGGGCATCCTGACCAACAACCCCATCTTCGTTCAGCTGATCGGTTTGTGCTCGACCCTTGCGGTCAGTACCACACTGGCCAACGGTATCGGCATGGGCATTGCGGTCACCCTCGTCCTCATGTGCTCCAATCTGGTTATCTCCCTGCTGCGCAAGATCATCCCCGACCAGATCCGTATCGCCGTATTTATCGTTGTCATCGCCGGCTTCGTTACCATCGTCGACCTGGCCATGCAGGCCTGGCTGCCCGAGCTTTCCGAGGCGCTGGGTATCTTTATTCCCCTGATCGTTGTTAACTGCCTGATCCTGGCCCGTGCCGAGGCCTTTGCCTCCAAAAACGGCCCCGTGGCTTCGCTGATCGATGGCCTGACCCAGGGCATCGGCTTTACCATTGCCATTTCGATCATCAGCGCCGTTCGCGAGATCATCGGCTCCGGCTCTCTGCTGGGCGTTCCCGTTTTCACCGAGAGCTACACCCCCGTCATCATGATCATCCTGCCTGCCGGCGGCTTCCTGACCCTCGGTATTCTGATGGCCATTTTCCAGTATTTCATGAACAGAAACAAGAAGGAGGAAAACTAAATGAGCCAGCTCACCTATTATTTTTCCCTTTCCCTGTCGGCCATCCTGATCGAGAACTTTATCTTTGTTAAGTTCCTCGGCTGCTGCCCCTTCTTCGGCGTTTCCAAGAATGTCGAAACCGCCACCGGCATGGGCATCGCCGTTACCTTCGTTATGACCGTCGCTTCGGCCGTCTGCTCGATCGTCAACGACTATATGCTGGGCGAGACCTATGCCTATATGCAGACCGTCGTCTTCATTCTGATCATCGCGTCTCTCGTTCAGTTCATCGAGATGTTCCTCAAGAAGTCGATGCCTGCCCTGTATGAATCCCTCGGCATTTACCTGCCTCTGATCACCACCAACTGTGCCGTTTTGGGCGTTGCCAACCTCAACGTTTCCAGCGGTCTGGATTTTATCGGGTCGGTCATCTACGGCTTTGCCGCCGGTCTGGGCTTCACACTGGCCATCGTCCTCTTTGCTTCGATCCGCGAGCGTCTGGAGTATGCCGACTATCCCAAGTGCTTTACCGGCTTCCCCATCGCGCTGGTCGCCGCTTCCCTGCTGTCCATCGCCTTCATGGGCTTCCAGGGCCTGTCCATTTTCTAAGAGGAGGTCATTCATATGATGCAAACACTCGTATTTCCCGTCCTGATCCTGGGCGGTCTGGGCCTCTTCTTCGGCCTTCTGCTGGCCCTCGGCTCCAAGATCTTCCATGTTGATCAGGATCCCCGCCTCGACAAGATCGTCAAGGCGCTCCCCGGCGCCAACTGCGGCGGCTGCGGCTTCTCGGGCTGTGCAGCCTGTGCCAACGCCATCCTCAAGGGTGAGGCACCTGCCAACGCCTGCCCTGTCGGCGGCGCCAAGTCGGCTGTCGCCATTGCTGAGATCATGGGCATCGAAGCCGGCAATACCGCCCGTATGGTCGCCCACGTCAACTGCCGCGGCGGCATCAACGCCGTTCAGAAGTTCAAGTACGACGGTATTGAGGATTGCTTTGCAGCCTCCAAGGTCTCGGGTGGTCACATGGGCTGCCCCTACGGCTGTCTCGGCCTCGGCACCTGCGTCAAGGCCTGCCCCTATGATGCCATCCATATCGTCAACGGCGTAGCTGTTGTCGACGCCAAGAAGTGCAAAGCCTGCGGCAAGTGTGTTGCAGCCTGCCCCAGACAGATCATTTCGATCGTCCGCGAGACCGAAGACGTTTTTGTCAGCTGTTCTTCCCACCAGCGCGGCGCCGATCTGCGTAAGGTCTGCAACATCGGCTGCATCGGCTGTATGCTCTGCCAGAAGAACTGCCCCGTCGGCGCCATCACGGTCACCGACAACCTGGCCTCCATCGACTATGACAAGTGCATCCACTGCGGCAAGTGCGTTACCGTCTGCCCCAGAAAGCTGATCGTCAAGGCCAGCGACAGCACTGTTGAAGTCCAGGCCTGATCCTCAGTTGTTCCTCATCTTACTCTGATTCCCCGAAACGGAGGGAAGCCCCATGTTCCGCCGCAAAAGCTATTACACCGCCTATAAAGGCCGCCGCAGCCGCTCGCAGAAAAAGCTGCTGATCCTTTCGATCCTCCTTTTCCTGCTGGCGCTGGCCGCCCTGGCCTACTTCATCCTTCCCGAATACATCGTCTTCTCTGCCGATGGCTTCCGCTTCACCTTCCAGCCGGAAGAGGAAGAAAGCCGGAGCACGGCAGATGATCTGTCCGAGGAAGACCTGCATATCGTCATCGATGGCAGCCCGGCCACCACCACACCCGAGGCTGACCCCGACGCACCGGTGCAGGCACAAGATACCCAGGCCCCGGCCTATCCCGACCTCCACGGCGTTGCCGACCAGCTCTCGAACCTGCTTTCCCGCAAGACCTACGGTAAGGGACTTGCCGGCGCAGCGTTGGAGCGCGGCTGCAACACATTGGTTTTCACCATCAAAGCACAGGACGGCGTCGTCCGTATCCCCTATCTCTCGTCCTATGCCACCCAGGCAGCCGAGAGCAGCGATGCCAAGGCCGTCCGCGATGCACTGGCGCTGCTGGAAGACAGTGATGTACTTCTGGCCGCCCGTATCAGTGCCTTCTGCGACGCCATTACCCCCCGTGCTTTTGCCGAGACTTCCCTCCGCACCGGCGATTCGACCTGGCTCGATCAGAACAGCAAAAGCTGGTTCGACCCCCGCAGTGATCTGGCGGCCGAATATCTTTGCGATCTGATCCGCGCCTGCAAGTCGGCCGGCTTCGACGCCGTCATTCTCGACGATCTGTGCTTCCCCTATGCGGGCCGCACCGAGCTGATCGACTATGGTGAGGAAGATACCCCGGATGCCCGCCGTACCGCGCTGGAAGCGCTCTATAAGACGCTCCGCCGGACGGCAGACAACGAGGGGATCTCCCTTTCGGTCATTCTGGAGACCGGCAATGCCGAAAACGAAGAAAGCGGACAGTATGCCGCCGATATGGCCAGATACTTCCACACCGTCTTTGTTGAAGGCGAGGTCTCTGCTTCGCTGGAAACTGCCCTCACGGGCACCGGCTGCCGCATCGGTACCATCCACAAGGGTGCTTTCAAGGCCCCTGCCGACGGCCGCTCGGTTATCGCAGGTTACCTGCAGTAAGACAAGAATAGACAAAGCCCTGTATCCGAAATCGGATACAGGGCTTTTTGTTTGCCGTGATCAGTGTTTCACAGGCTCGATCTCCTTGCCTGTGGTAAACTTGGGTTCGATGTTGTAGAACTGCAGAGGGTCGACGGTCGTTCCGTTTTGGCTGACCCAGAAGGCCAGACAGTTGCCCGTGGCCTGACCGGTCCTGCCGGCAGTGCCGATCGGCATGCCGCCTTCGACATACTGTCCGACACGGACGTCAACCTCGGCCAGATGGCCGTACATGGTCACATAACCGATATGCTCGATGACGACGGTGTTTCCGCTGTAGCTGTCGAAGAAGACCTCCATGACCTTGCCGTCCTGTGCGGCCAGAATATCCTTTTCAGCCGCGATGGTGATATGATCATAAACCATCTTCTCACCGGTTACAGGATGAATTCGGCCGCCGAAACGGCCGGTGATATTGTTGCTGACCGGAACCGGCCAGTACCAGACCTCCGGCTCGGGCTCTGCCTCGGGATCATAGGCCGGCTTTTCCTCCGGTTCCAACTCGGATTCTTCTTCGGGCTCACATTCCGGCTCCAGCTCGGGTTCTTCCGCCGGCGGGATGACCGCCTGCAGCTGAGCATCGATGTCGATGGTTTCTTTCTTGATATTCTCTGCATTCTGTGCCTCGACCGACACTTCCACCGATTCGACCAGGGGATCTCCGGTGGCGGCAAAGCCGGCGGTGACGCACAGGCAGAGCACGATGGCCGCCGCAATGGCTGTTTTTGTAGTTTTCTTGGCTTTCATAATGGCTGTGATCCGCGCCTCCAACGCGCTGCCCGCAAAGCCGCTGGCCAGGATCTGACCTTCCGACTTCCGGGCTTCCATCCGAATCAGGGCCATGGCATAAGCACTGCGATGCTGCAGACCCATGTGGGCCAGCACAGCTTCGTCACAGGCCAGCTCGATATCCCGGTTGGCCGCCCGGAGCATGACCCAGCTGAGGGGGCTGAACCAGTAGAGACAGGCCGCCAGCACCAGTCCGACCTTGAGCCACAGATCGCCGCGGCGGAGGTGCATTTCTTCGTGGAGCAGCACGCAGGCCACCATCTCCTCCTCCCGGGCATCAAATCCCTCGGGCAGCAGAATGGTGGGACGCAGCAGGCCGTAGGCCAACGGCGTTGCGATATGGCTGCTCTCGCGCAGCCTGATTCTGCGGCGCGCGCTGTCTGCAGCATACCACCGGACTGCATAATCCGCGCAGACAGGCTGCCCGTCACGGAATCTCCTCGATGTACGCAGACCGCCGATCACGAACCACAAGGTGCAGAGCGCCGCACCGGCCACCCACAGCAGAAGCAGCCAATGGATCTCCTTTGCCGCAGGCTGGCTCGGCAGCAATTGCATTCCCGCAAGCCGGTTCACCGCAAAGCCCCGGATCTCCCCTGCCCTCAGATCGGCTCCGCCGCCCGTGTGCAGGCGTCCCATCAGCCATTCTCCCATGTTGTAGAGGCTCAGGGGTGAATGGGGCAGCTTGG
>JAFQKM010000278.1 GCA_017396925.1 Clostridia bacterium | reverse complement strand
TTTAAATTGTATTTCCAAATAGAAAGAGGAGAAAAGATATGAAAAAGATCGTAATGTATTCCAGCATGCATTGACCCGGCTGTCCCCCGGTGAAAGAGGCTCTTTCCCAGGCTGACATCAAGTTCGCTTATGTCGATATTTCCGCAGGTATGCTGCCCCTCAAGCAGTTCCTCAAGTATCGTGACTATCGTCCCGAGTTCGATGCCATCAAGGCCGGCGGCCGCGTTGGCGTTCCCTGCATCGTTGTCAAGGAAGACAGCGGCGAGGAAAAGATCCTGTTCGAGCTGCCCGAAAATCTCGACGAGCTGAGATAAACCTATAAGTTCAACACCGTCCATTTGATTTTTCAATGGACGGTGTTTTTTGATTGTGTACCATTTTTAGCCATGCTATACTTTTGGTATCAAGGGCACGAAAGATGCTGAAAAAAGGAGTTGCGATCATGGCAAAGAAGATCATTATGTATGGCAATGCTGCCTGCAAGGACTGCGTAGAAGCCAAGGAGATTCTGGACAGAGAGGGTATCCGCTATGGCTATGTAGACGTACTGGGCGGTCTGGCCCACCTGAAGAAGTTCATCACCCTCAGAGACGCCCATCCCGCCGAATTCCAGTCGGAGATCGCCAAAGAGCATATGGGCATCCCCTGCTTCGTCGTCGACGACAAGGATGTTTATGTCCTGCTGCCCGATCTGGAAGTTTTCAGATAAGCAAATAATTTCAAAGCCGCTGCAGATGCAGCGGCTTTTTTTATTTTTCCCCCAAAAAATCTGTCACTTTTTTTCGTCTACCGCCGTCTAAACTACAGAAAGAAAAAAACTGCCAAAAGGAGCCCCTCCCCATGACCCGACGCCACACCCTCGACCGTCCCCTCTGCTTTCTGCTGCTGGCCGCCCTGCTTGTTTCCGCAGCTGCCGGCTATTGCCGCTGGTTTCTTCCCATGCCCGCTGCCCCGGCCATCACCATGGCCGAGCCGCCCCGCGAAGTCCATGATGCACCGCAGGCCGAATACCGTCCCACCGTACCACCTGCGCCCACATCGCAGCCGGTCAGAAAAGCCGTGCTGCCCGAAGCGCCTGCCCATGAGACTCCTGAACCCGCCGAAGCCGTTCCCCTGCCCGCCGAAGCACCCCTTTCTGCCCCCGTTCTTCCGTCCGAACCGGCCTCCATGGCGCGCTGCCTGTTGATCGGCGACTCCCGTACGGTGGGCATCCGTGAATATGCCGGTCTGGAGGGTGCCGACTTTTTTGCTTCCACCGGCCTTGGTCCCCACAAAATCGGTACTGCCCGTATTTCCGTGCCCGGTCTGGGCAAGCTCCTGTTGGAGGAGTTGCTTGCCGCCCGTACCTATGATAGAGTATATATCATGCTGGGCATCAACGAGGTCGGCTATCCGGCCGGCAGCACCATGAAAAAATACCGTGCCCTTGTCGAGCAGATCCGCACGGCCCAGCCCGAAGCCCTGATCATCCTGCAGGGCAATCTCCACGTCACGCGCGCCTGGTCCGACAGCGATCCGATCATCAACAATCCCGTCCTCGACGCCTTCAACGCCGAGACCGCCGCCCTTGCCGACGGCAGGACCATCTTTTATCTGGATCCCAACCCCCTGTTTGACGGCCCCGACGGCGGCCTGTCCACAGAAAAATGCAGCGATGGTGCCCACCTGCGCGCCCGTCATTATATCGAATGGGGCAAATGGCTCTCCCTACAGAGCGGAGAGATCCTGCGTTCCATCCAAGGAGCCGATACCGAATGAATGAAAAAGCCTACTTCAGCGAGCAGATCCGTCTTTACGAGCAGAACATTTACGGTCTGGCGCTGAGTATTCTGAAAAACGAGCACGATGCCGCCGATGTCATGCAGGATGCCATTTTAAAGGCCTACAGCAGTCTGCATACCCTGCGCGACCGACGCAAGTTCAAATCGTGGATCCTGTCGATCGTCCACAACACAGCCATCGAGCATCTGCGGCGGCAGAAGCCGACGATCGACATCGACGAACAATACGATCTGGCCGCACCCGAGCCGACCGTCGATCCCGAGACCCGCCATACCGTCCGCGCGGCCATCGAACAGCTCAGTCTGGCCCACCGCGAAGTGATCGTGCTTTACTATTATGAGAATTATTCCACCGGACAGATCGCCGAGATCCTTGATCTGCCGCCGGCCACCGTCCGTCAACAGCTGTTCCGTGCCCGTAAGGCCCTGTCCAAACATCTCAACAAGGAGGATTTTGACCGATGACCACCCCTTCCGACCGTGACATTCGCCGGCAGCTCGAGGCCGAAGGCCGTCCTGCCGTCCCCGATTTCGTCCATCAGATGACCGAAGCCACGCTGGCTGCGCTGCCCGAAAAGCTGCCTGTGCAGCGCCGTCCCTCTCCTTTCAAGCGGATCTCTGCCGCAGCGGCCTGCGCCGCCTTGCTCATGCTGGGTGTTCTGCCCAATGTCAGCCCCGCCTATGCCCAGGCCGCCGGCCGGATCCCGCTGCTCGGCTCGCTGATCCGCGTACTGACTATCCGGAATTATACCTATGACGACGGCAGCCATCTGCTGGAGGCCGATATTCCCCATGTGGAGGACGACGACAACGCCGAAGCCGCTGCCCTCATCAACGCCGATATCGATGCACTGACCAATGCCGCTGTCAGCCGCTTCTACCATGAGCTGGAGCTGAGCGGCCAGGGCTACGGCTCGATCCACATCGATTACGAGACCGTCACCGCCACCGACCGCTGGTTTACCCTGCAGCTGCGTGTCACCGAAACTGCGGCCAGCAGCACGACCTACCTCAAATATTATCACATCGACCGCCAAACCGGCCGTCACGTCGGCTTTGGAGATCTGTTTGCCCCCGACAGCTTTGCTGCGCTGGAAGCCGCCATCCGTGCGGAAATGCAGGCGCAGATGGATGCCGACCCG
The DNA here is from genome assembly GCA_017396925.1 of Clostridia bacterium. Classification (GTDB taxonomy): domain Bacteria; phylum Bacillota; class Clostridia; order Oscillospirales; family Butyricicoccaceae; genus RGIG1902. Next base: position 2,760 of record JAFQKM010000278.1, on the reverse strand, counting down.
CAGATCGACTACTATATCGAGGACGAGCAGCCGGACGGTGCGCCGACCACACTTTCGGCCGATCAGCCCTTCTTCTTCACCGAAAACGGCGATCTGGTCATCGTCTACGACAAATATACCATTGCCCCCGGCTCCATGGGCAATCCGGCTTTCACTATTCCAAAATCGGTCTATGAACCGCTGCTGAAATAACGGCAACAAAAAACAGCCTGTGCGTTATGCACAGGCTGTTGATTTTATATTGGACTTTTTCAGAAAACCAGCGAAAGCTTTCGCTGACAGCGCCAATTAGAGGCCCATCTCTTCCTTGACTTCCTTGAAGCACTGGATAGCGAAATCCAGATCTTCCTTGGTGTGGCCGGCAGAGATCTGTGTGCGGATTCTGTCCTTGCCCTTGGGAACGACGGGATAGCAGAAGGAAACAACGTAAACGCCCTTCTCCAGCATGCGGTTAGCAAACTCGCCGGCGACCTTGGGATCGTACAGCATGATGGGAACGATAGCGGAATCGCCTTCCAGAACATCGAAGCCCAGCTTGCTGATGCCTTCGCGGAAGTACTTGACGTTGGCATGGACCTTATCTCTCAGCTCTGTGGAAGCGCTCAGCATCTCGAAGACCTTGATGGAAGCGACTGTGATGGCGGGAGACAGAGTGTTGGAGAACAGGTAGGGACGGCTGCGCTGACGCAGCAGGTCGATGATCTCCTTACGGCCCGATGTGAAGCCGCCGGAAGCGCCGCCCAGAGCCTTGCCCAGGGTGGATGTGATGACGTCGACACGGCCCTGAACACCGCAGTACTCAGCTGTGCCGCGGCCTGTAGCGCCGATGAAGCCTGTGGAGTGAGAATCGTCGACCATGACCAGAGCGCCGTACTCGTCAGCCAGATCGCAGATGCCCTTCAGGTTGGCAATGTAGCCGTCCATGGAGAAGACGCCGTCGGTAGCGATCAGCTTGATGCGGCAATCCTTTGCCTCTTCCAGCTTAGCGCGCAGGTCTTCCATGTTGTTGTTCTTATAACGGAATCTCTTAGCCTTGCAGAGACGGACGCCGTCGATGATGGAGGCGTGGTTCAGCTCGTCGGAGATGACAGCGTCATCGGGGCCGAGCAGTGTCTCGAACAGACCGCCGTTGGCGTCGAAGCAGGATGTATACAGGATTGTATCATCTGTGCCCAGGAACTTGGAGATCGCCTGCTCCAGGTCCTTGTGGATCTGCTGTGTGCCGCAGATGAAACGGACGGAGGACAGACCAAAGCCCCAGTTGTCGTAGCTTTCCTTGGCAGCTTCGATCAGAGCGGGATGGTTGGACAGGCCCAGATAGTTGTTGGCGCACATATTGATAACGCCCTTGGCCTTTGTTGTATCGATACGGCTCTTCTGCTGTGTTGTGATGATTCTTTCAGCCTTAAATGTACCGGCTTCCTTAATGCCTTCTACTTCGTTGGCATAAAAGCCCAGTGCTTCCTTTGCATTCATTGGAAAATACCCCTTTCAAAAATTGAATGATATTTTTAAAGACCTATGCCCGGAGCCTGTCCGGGCATAAGCATTTCACAGACTGTGGATTAGTCCTTCTTTGTCCAGTCGAGGACGACCTTGCCGGAGTTACCGGACAGCATAGCCTCAAAGCCCTTCTCGAACTCGGTGTAGTGGAATCTGTGTGTGATGACGGGTGTCATATCCAGGCCGCCCTGGACCATGTGCTTCATCTGGTACCATGTCTGGTACATCTTTCTGCCGTAGATGCCCTGGATGGTCAGACCCTTCATGATGATGGTGTTCCAGTCGGTGACCATGTCCTTGCCCTGCAGGCCGAGGAGGGAGATCTTACCGCCGCACATCATGTTGTTGATCATCTGACGCAGAGCAGGCTGAGCGCCGGACATTTCCAGACCAACATCGAAGCCCTCGAAGATGCCCAGTTCCTTCATCTTCTCTTCCAGGCTCTCACGGCCGGTGTTGACGCAGGCTGTAGCGCCCATCTTCTTGGCCAGATCCAGACGGTAGTCGTTGAGGTCGGTGACGACAACGGTTCTTGCGCCGGCGAACTTAGCGATGCCGGCTGCCATGATGCCGATGGGGCCGGCGCCTGTAATCAGGACGTTCTTACCGACCAGATCCCACATCAGGGCTGTATGTGTAGCATTGCCGAATGCGTCGAAGAAAGAAACGACGTCATCGGGCAGATCGTCTTCCAGTGTGACAACGTTGGTAGCGGGGATGCAGAGGTACTCAGCAAAAGCGCCGTCGCGGTTGACGCCGACACCCTGAGTCTTTTCGCACCACTGGCCGTTGCCTGTACGGCAGTTGTAGCACTCGCCGCAGACGATATGGCCTTCGCCGGAAACGCGCTGACCGACCTTCAGGCCTGTAACGCCTTCGCCCAGCTCAGCGATCTCGCCGACATACTCGTGACCAACAACATAAGGAGGATTGATGTTCTTCTGTGCCCACTCATTCCAGTCCCAGATATGAACGTCTGTACCGCAGATCGCTGTCTTGCGGATCTTGATCAGAACTTCGCCGGGGCCGGGGGTGGGAACGGGAACCTGTGTCAGGATCATGCCCTTAACTCTATCGGGCTTGACCAGTGCATCCATCATTCTTGCCATGTGTATACATCTCCTATAATTAAATTTCGGATATAAAATGCTCGAGCGCGCCTTAAAAATGCGCAGACCATTCTGCTATAATTTTAGCACGCTGTTCGGCAAAGTGCAACAGGGTTTCTATTATAGAGGTGCAAGTTTTCTTCTTTTT
>JAFQKM010000277.1 GCA_017396925.1 Clostridia bacterium | reverse complement strand
GGCATAGCCGTATTTGCTCAGATACCAGGTCAGGAAGCCGCCTGCGCCGCCGACAGCCGCCACGATCCAGCCCAGATGCATGCCGCCCATGAAGATGATGACGGCGCCGATGCCGGCGATGGTGACGGTGGCCGACAGGTGCGGCTGCCACATGAGCATGAGGGCGGTGGTGCCCAGGCAGAGCACATAGGGCAGGATGCCGTATGTGAAGGTGCGCATCTTCTTGCGGCCGTGGATACTGGCCCAGCTGGCAAAGAAGAGAATGAAGGCAAACTTGGTGATCTCCGACGGCTGGAAGGTACCGATGCCGGGGAGACGGATCCAGCGGGTGGCCAGATTCAGGGTGACCCACATACTGGGCACGATCTTGATCGACAGCAGCAGCAGGAAGGACAGCCCCATCATGGGAATGGCCAGATAGTGCAGCTTGTGATAATCGAAGGTGAAGGCGACGAGGAACATAACGGCCACGCCGACGGCGGCAAAGAAGCCCTGGCGGCGGATATAGGCCAGCGAATCGCCCTCGTCGTCCAGCGCGACAACATAGCTGGCCGAATAGAGGCAGACCAGACCGATGAGCAGCAGCAGAAGGACGAGCACGGTGAAGGGTTCGTCGATGCCCGAATATTTCTTTTTGGGTTTTTCGTTGATCTCGCGGCTGCGGATCTTTCTCTTTTCATTCAGAGCAGCGATGGGAAACACCTCCGTTTGACAGGTTTACAGACATGCAGACAGGCCGCAGGGGTTCTGCGGCCCTGTTTGCGGTTTTAGCTTACAGGATGATGCCGATATAGCTCAGCGCGCAGGTCAGGATGGTGACGGCGCTGAAGACGGCAACGATCTTCTTTTCGCTCCAGCCGCACATCTCGAAGTGATGGTGGATGGGCGCCATCTTGAAGAAACGCTTGCCGTGGGTGGCCTTGAAATAGAGGACCTGAATGATGTCGGACAGGGTCTCGATGATGTAGATGATGCCGACGGGGATCAGGATCAGGGGCAGATTGCAGGCAAAGGCCATGGCGCAGACGGCGCCGCCCAGGAAGAGGGAGCCTGTATCGCCCATAAAGACCTTGGCCGGATACTTATTGAAGACCAGGAAGCCCAGCAGGCCGCCCAGCAGAGCCGCCGAGAAAAGACGTGCGGGACTGTCGGCAAAAGTAAAGACCGCGGTGAAGAAAACGGCGACAACGGCGGTGACGCTGGCGCACAGGCCGTCGATGCCGTCGGTCAGGTTGACGGCGTTGTCGGCGCCGACGATGACAAACATGGCAAAGAGCAGATAGACGATCCAGGGCAGATCGATGGTGATGTCGACAAAGGGGATGATCAGCTGGGGTTCCAGATAGCCCATGACACGCATGACGGTGATGAACAGCGCGGCGGCGGCCAGCTGGAGCAGCAGCTTCTGCTTGGCGGTCAGGCCCTTGTTCTGCTTTTTCTTGATCTTGGTGAAGTCGTCGACAAAGCCGATGGCGGCAAAGACCAGCGACAGAGCCAGCATGAGCAGGGGGCGGTACTCGCCGTCCTTGATCATGGCCGGTGTGAGGAACAATACGGGGACGACCATGGCAATGATGAAGATCAGACCGCCCATGGTGGGTGTATTCTGCTTGTTCATATGCCATGTGGGGCCGTCTTCCAGGATCTTCTGGCCAAACTTCAGACGGCGCAGGGCCTGGATGATGGGCTTACCGATCAACAGTGCGACGACCAGCGCCGCGATCACTCCAAATGCATTGGCTCTCATTTTCTACCCCCTGCGGGTGTTTGCCCGCATAATTCATTTTCTTTTTTCGGAGCACAACCATGATTTCCTGCTCCTTACGATCGATATTCTTACAGCATCCATTTATATCTCTTTGGGATCTTCCGCCCAAACCCAGGAGATACTTTCCCGTCCGAGGGAAAGTATCCAAAGGTCGGCCGGGGTGTTGCGAATTCCCCCCGGACCCCACAACGCTTCGGTGCTGCCGCACCTGCCCGTTGACAAAAGACACTGCAGAAAATATTACTCTTTTATTTTCCTATTTTCCGAAATATTTCATGACCTCTTCGCTTCCCTGCGAAATGTTCCATTTCGTAGGGGACCCTTTTCATTTCATAGATTTGCGGCGAATGAATCGCCTGCAAATCGACGCGCCATTCTGCCGGCGCGCGGCCCAGAAGGGCCGTTTACTTTCCGAAATATTTCATGACCTCTTCGTATTCGTCGAGGTGATGCTTGACGCCGTTGATCTCCTGATAGTCTTCGTGGCCCTTGCCCATGAAGACGATAACATCGCCGGCCCGGCCCATCGAGAGGGCGTGGCGGATGGCTTCCCTGCGATCTTCGATCATATCGAAGCTGCAGCCGGTCTCTTCGACGCCGGGCAGGATATCACGAATGATGGCCATGGGCGCCTCGCTGCGGGGATTGTCGCTGGTGACGACGCAGTGGTCGGCCAGGCTGCCGGCGATCTTGCCCATGATGGGGCGCTTGGTCCTGTCGCGGTCGCCGCCGCAGCCGAAGAGGGCGATGACGCGGCCCTTGGCAAAGCCGCGGGCGGCCTTGAGGATATTCTCGACGCCGTCGGGTGTATGGGCATAGTCGAGCAGAACGGTATAGTCGGTGCCGGTGGGCACGACCTGTGCGCGGCCCTTGACGCCGTGGGCCATCGACAGGCTGTGGAGAACTTCGCGAAGCTCGAGGCCCAGCGAACGGCAGCAGCCGATGGCGGTCAGGGCATTATAGACCGAGAACATACCGGGAATGCCCAGATGCACCGGCAGGGTCTCCCCTTCTGCGGTCAGATCGAAGGAAATGCCCGAAATGCCCAGCTCGATGTTGGAGGCATAATAGTCGGCCGCAGGATCCTTGGCCGAGAAGGTCTTGTGGTCTTCGCAGCTGCCGCCCAGCATGACCGACGCCCAGGGATCGTCGATGTTGACCACCGAATGGGCGCAGCGGCTGAAGAGCATGGCCTTGGCCCTGGCGTATTCCTCCATGGTGATGTGGAAATCCAGATGGTCCTGGGTCAGATTGGTGAACATGGCGCTGTGGAACTCGATGCCGTAAACGCGGTCGAGCACCAGCGAATGGGAGGAGACCTCCATGATGATGACGTCACAGCCGGCCTCGACCATATCGGCAAAGATACGGAAAAGCTCAAAAGACTCGGGTGTGGTGCGCTCGGTGGGCAGGAACAGATCGCCGATCATGTTGCCGTTGGTGCCGATCAGGCCGCACTTTTTTCCGCTGCGCTCGAGGATCTCCTTGACCAGATTGGTGACCGTCGTCTTGCCGTTGGTGCCGGTGACGCCGATGACGGGGACCTTGCGCTCGGGATGATCGAAGAAGTTGGCGGCCAGCATGGCCAGCGCCTTGCGGCTGTCGGAAACGACGATGCAGGGCTGATCGAAGCCCGCGGGGATCTCTTCGACAACAGCCACAGCCGCGCCGCGCTCGAAAGCGCTGGGGATATACTTGTGGCCGTCGGTCTTGAAGCCGCGGATGGCCACAAACATACAGCCGGGTTCGGCCTGCAGGGAATTATAGCAGAGGGAGGGAATATCGCATTCGGGGTCGACGCCGACCAGGCGGTATTCGAGGCCCTCCAAAAGCTGTGCCAGTTTCATTGGGGTTCGCTCCTTTGGATTTTACTGTGCCATCTGGTTGAGGTCGGTGAACTCGACCGAGATGACCGTGCCGACGCCGATCTCGGTGCCGGCCGGGACGTCCTGCTTGCGGACGACCAGATTGCCCGAGCCGTATTCGGTGCCCGAGCTCTTATAGTACAGACCGTAGTTCTGCATGGTGTTGCGGACCTGCGCGACCGTCATATTGGTCAGGTCGGGCATGGTGACGGTGCCTCCGGGCACCTCGCCGCCCATGTAGAGGACAACGGTGGAATTGCGGGAAACCGCAGCCGAGAAGGCCGGTACCTGTGCGGTGACCGTGTCGCCGTCGCCGACTGCGCGGACCGAAAGTCCGGCGCCCTCAACGGCAGCCCTGGCCTGATCAAGAGTCAGACCGACCGCGTTGGGCACGGTGGTATCCAGCTTCTTCTGCTCTTCTTCGGTATAGACAGGCTCGACCTCCAGATAGGGCAGAACGTCTTCCATAACACGCTTGACAACGGGCGCGACCGTGATACCGCCGGTGACGGGATAGACGGTGGGCTCGTC
>JAFQKM010000276.1 GCA_017396925.1 Clostridia bacterium | reverse complement strand
GCACATTCCTGCGGCCACCATGCCCAGATCGCATCCCTGATGGGTGTTGCCTACGGCCTGAAGGAATCGGGCGTTATGGAGCATCTGGACGGTGATGTCGCTCTGATGGCTGTTCCCGCCGAAGAAGGCGTTGAGCTGGAGTGGAGAAACGAAATGATCCAGCAGGGCAAGATCTCCTGTCTGGGCGGCAAGCAGGAGTTTATTAAGCTGGGCGTCTTTGATGATGTCGACTGCATGATCATGCAGCACACCGTTGCCGGCGATAAGATGGCTGCAGGCGGCCCCGGCGGCATGGGCTTTGTTGCCAAGATCGTCCAGTACATCGGTAAGGAAAGCCATGCAGCAGCTCCCCATATGGGTGTCAACGCGCTGGATGCTGCCAAGATCGGTCTGGTTGCCTGTGATGCACAGCGCACCACCTTCAAGGACGAAGACGGCATCCGTTTCCATCCTATCATCACCAAGGGTGGCAGCCTCGTAAACGTTGTCCCCGCTTTCGTACAGATCGAGACCTTTGTCCGCGGCAAGTCCACCGAAGCCATCAAGGATGCTTCCGCCAAGATCGACCGCGCGCTGCAGGCCGGTGCTTACGCCATGGGCGCCGAGTGCAAGATCTACAATATGCCCGGTTATCTGTTCGCCGTCGAGTCGCCCGAACTGAAGGCGCTGGTCGAAGAGAATATCGTTGAAGTCATGGGCGAAGAAGGCCTCTACAAGGCACCTTCCGGCTTCACAACCGAGGCCAACGACGTTTCCAACCTGATCCCCACCGTCCATGCTTTCGTCGGCGGCTCCATCGGTATCGGCCACTCCTCCAACTACGAGATCGGCGATCCCGAACTGGCCTACATCAAGGCTGCAAAGATGATGGCGCTGAGCGTTATCGATCTGCTGGCCAACGGTGCAGAAAAGGCAAAGGTCGTTAAGGAAAACTTCCAGGCACCTCTGACCAAGGAAACCTATATCGAGCTGCTCAACGAGCTGGCTAAGTAAGCATTACATATAAATTATAGAAAAAGGAGAAACGCACCATGACAGTACAGGAAATGAAGGCCGCCGTATGCGCCGCCATCGACAAGAACGCCGATAAGATCATCGCCATCGGCGAAAGCATTTTCCAGGAACCCGAACTGGGTTATAAGGAGTTCAAGACCGCTGCCAAGGTCAAGGCCGTCTTCGACGAGCTGGGCCTGGAATACAAGGACGAGATCGCCATCACCGGCGTTGTCGCCAATATGCCCGGCAAGGAGCATAAGCTGAAGGTTGCCGTCATGGGCGAGCTGGACGCCGTTGTTGCACCCGAGCATCGCTGTGCCGACCCCGTTACCGGCGCTGCACATTCCTGCGGCCATTTCGCACAGATCGCTTCGGTCATGGGCGTTGCCTACGGCCTGAAGGAATCGGGCGTTATGGAGCATCTGGCCGGCGACGTTGCCCTCATGGCAGTTCCTGCCGAGGAAGGCGTCGAGCTGGAGTGGAGAAATGAAATGATGCAGCAGGGCAAGATCTCCTTCCTGGGCGGCAAGCAGGAGTTCATCAAGCTGGGCGTTTTTGACGACGTCGACATGATGATCATGCAGCACACCGGCGTCAACGACAAGATGACAGCCGGCGGCCCCGGCGGCATGGGCTTTGTCGCCAAGATCATCCAGTATATCGGTAAGGAAAGCCACGCTGCAGCTCCCCACATGGGCGTCAACGCGCTGGACGCTGCCAAGATCGGTCTGACCGCCTGCGACGCACTGCGCACCACATTCAAGGATGAAGACGGCATCCGTTTCCATCCCATCATCACCAAGGGCGGCAGCCTCGTAAACGTTGTTCCCGCATTCGTCCAGATCGAGACCTTCGTCCGCGGCCGTTCCACAGAGGCCATCAAGGATGCATCCGCCAAGATCGACCGTGCCCTGCAGGCCGGCGCAATGGCTATGGGCGCCGAGTGCAAGATCTACAACCTGCCCGGTTACCTGTTCTCGGTCGAGTCGCCCGAGCTGAAGGCTCTGGTCGAAGGCAACATCGTCGAGCTGGTCGGCGAAGAGCGCCTGGGCAAGTCCCCCTTCGGCGGCACAACCGAAGCCAACGACGTTTCCAACCTGATCCCCACCGTCCATGCCTTCGTCGGCGGCGCTGAGGGTGTCGGCCACTCCTCGCACTACGAGATCGCCGATCCCGATCTGGCCTACATCAAGGCTGCCAAGATGCTGGCCATGACCGTTGTCGATCTGCTGGCCAACGACTGTGAAAAGGGCATGGAAGTCAAGAACAACTTCAAGGCTCCTCTGACCAAGGAAACCTACCTCGAACTGATGGAAAATCTGGCAAAGTAACCCTTTGCTGATACAGAAAGACCGCCCCGCTGTGGGCGGTCTTTTTTCTATGTGAAAAATCTCGAAAATTGTCGGAACAAACCTCGCCTTTTGTGCGTCTGTATAGTATAATGGACAGACCATTATGAAATGATACTGAAATGAGGGAATGATTATGGCACTGAAACACGACGCCGGCCGCGGCAATCCGATGCCCCGCTGGCCTTTATATATTCTGGCTGCCCTGGCGCTGGCCATGGCTGTTTTTGCGCTGATCCGCTTCCTGCCCGACCGTGATCTGCCGGTTAAGGGAGATGCACCCGATACCGATGCACCCGGCCTGGAGCAGAACAACACACCGGATCAGGAAAATGTATCGGGCGATGAGCCGCAGGCCGGCCCCAATGCCGATGTGCTGGCCGAGGCCGATCTGTTGGCCCGCGGCTATTACTACGACGAGGCGCTGGCCCTGCTGGAGGGAAAAGAGGGCGATGATATCGCTGCCAAGCGCACCGAGTTCGAGGGCCTGAAGGCGGCGCTGGTGCCCTATACCGGCCGCTATTACCACATCTTCTTCCACAGCCTGATTATCGATACCGACCTGGCCTTCGACAATATCGGCCATTCGGCCAAGGGCTACAACGAATGGATGACCACCGTCAGCGAATTCCAGAAGATGCTGCCTCTGCTGCTGGAAAACGACTTTGTCCTCTATGATATCACCGAGCTGGTCGAGCTGGACGCCAACGGCAAGGCACAGCCCAAACAGATCCTGCTGCCCGAGGGCAAGAAGCCGCTGGTCATTTCGATCGACGACGTCAACTATTATGACTATATGAAGACCGACGGCTTTGCCGACCGCCTTGATGTTGATGAAAACGGCCGCGTGGTCACCATTGTCAAGGATGCCGATGGCACCGAGCATGCCACCTACGACGGCGACGTCATGCCCATCCTCGACTCCTTTGTCCTTGAGCATCCCGAGTTCTCCTTCCGCGGCGCCAAAGGCATCGTGGCCGAGACCGGCTATGCCGGCGCCTTCGGCTATCGCATCACCGACCTCGACTGGTTTACCCCCGACGAGCAGAAGGCCATGCTGGCCAAGGTCGAGGAGATCGCCCAGGCCCTGCGCAATTGGGGTTGGCAGATCTCCAGCCACAGCTACACCCACAACCAGTACTGGAACAAGCTGACCATCACCATGGACGAGATGGCCTATGATACCGGCCGCTGGAAGAACGAGATCGAGCCCTATGTCGGCGAGACCAACATCTTCATCTCGCCCTTCGGCGTCCACTTCGGCGCCGATGAAGAGCGCTTCCGTTATCTGATCGAAGAGGGCGGCTTTAACATCTACTGCCCCGTCGGTTCCAATATGAATGCGTGGTTCGAGGATGACGTCTTCTATATGGAGCGCCTCAACCTCGATGGCTATACCATGATCAAGCACCCCGAGCGCGTATCCAACCATTTCTTTGATCCTGCACTGGTGCTCGACCCGGCAAGACCTCCCATGGACTAAAATAAAAAGCACCCGAAAGGGTGCTTTTTTCTTATGGCATTCGGTGTACAAGGAACTGGGCCGCCCAGCCGGTGAAGGCGCCGGCAATAACGCCCGACAGCATCAGGGCCGGCAGATAGACCAGCAGGCCGGGGGTCCGGGTGATGGCTACGGCCACCGCCATCTGGCCCAGATTATGGGCGATGGCCCCGAAGATCGAGCAGAGCCAGATCTGCTGCAGGGTCATGATCTTTTTCAGGTCGCAGCTGATGGCCCAGCAAAGCAGGCCGCCGGCGAGGCTGTAGAGCAATACCATCATATTGCCGGCAAAGAGGCTGCCCAGCAGGATGCGGGCCAGCAGGATGCCGAGGGCATCCCAGGGCCCCAGCACAAAGAGGGCATAGAGGGTGACGATATTGGCCAGACCCAGCTTGATGCCGGGGATGGGGACAGGCGCCGGGATCTGGGCTTCGACCATAAAGATGGTCAGAGCAACGGCGGTCAGCAGTGCGTCGCGCACCAGGCGATGTGTCTGCATGGTTTACCCCCTTTCGGCGACCGTGACGGCGTCCACATGGGCACGGAAGCAGTCCTGCAGCCCTTCGGTCACGGTGACGGCGCCGTTCGGTTCGACGAGGATACATTCAAAATCCTCCCGACTGCGCCAGAAGTCGAGGGCAGCGTCTTTGCCCATAACATAGAGGGCAGTTGAGAGGGCATCACAGGTCAGGCCGTTTTCCCCCACCACCGTGACGGCACAGAGGCCGCTGTCGGCCGGAGCCGCCGTATCGGGATCGAGGATATGGTGGTAGATTACGCCGTTCTGCTCGAAATTACGCTCGTAGCCGCCCGAAGTGACCACAGCGCGATCGGTCACGCTGAGCACACCCAGATAGCCTTCACCGAAGGGGTCCTGCACAGCGACGCCCCAGGGCCGTCCTTCGGGATTCTCGCCGATGGCCTGGATGTTGCCGCCCAGATCGAGCAGGGCCGACTCGACGCCGGCATCGGCCAGCATACGGGTCAGCACCAGGGCCGTGTAGCCCTTGGCCACGGCGCCGAGGTCGACCATGACCCCTTCGGGGATGGAAGCCGTCTCGCCATCCAGCGTGACGGCCGTATAATCGATGGTTTCCCGCAGTGCCGCAAGGGTATCGTCATCGGGCACCTGATAGCTATCGGTGGTGAATCCCCAGACACACAGGGCAGGGTAGATCGTGATATCCAGCGCGCCGTCGGTGGCCCGGCAGAAGCCGAGGGCCAGCTCCAGCAATTCGCGTGTGTCGTCCGACAGCCGGGTGCTGCCATTCTGATTGAGGGCATAGATCTCACTTTGCGGATCGGTGACCGACAGGTGCTTTTCCAGTGTCTGCACACGGGTCTGGAGATCGTCGAGCAGACCTTCCTCGCCGCAGACCGTCAGGTTCATAACAGTATCCATGGCAAAGAAGGTGCGGCTTTCGCTTTTGGGCGCACAGCCGGCCAGCAGAAATCCGCACAGAAGCACGGATAACAGTTTACAGATCAGTTTCATGGAAGTCTTCCTTTCTGCCTTATAGCCTAACATAAAACGGGGCATCTGTAAAATAAAACTCTCTGACTGAGGTTCGGGAAATATTGCAAATATATAAGAACTTGCTTCCGAAATAAGACAAATAGATAGGAATATGCTATAATATAATTGTAATTTGGAAGTTTTGCCGGCGCTTTCCGCCTATATAGGACAGTTAAGCAAACCTGAATGCAGTAAAGGAGCGTGCATACATGAGCAGGAAAAAGAAAGTGATCATTGGCGTATGTTGGTTGGTTTTGGTAGCTGCTGTAAGTTTGTTTGCAGACCTTCCCAAAAAAGGAACCGTAACCGAGTTTGTGAATGACGCTGTTGTGATCAAATCAGACGATGGCAAAAGAGTAACACTTGTTGAAGACTATCTTTCCTATGTCGCGACGGGGGAAGAATTGGCGATCGGTGATAAGGTTGTCATCCGGGATGGATTGTTTGATGATTTGAGCATACATCCCGTGCGCAAATAAAAAGTCAGCTATAAATAGCTATACTTATCTCGGAGAGAAATAAAAAAAGACGCAGGGCTAATGCCCGGTGGTCGTAAAACAGTAAAATTCAATAATTCCTGAAATCGTATGTTTTCAGGGGGACGGCGTGACTTCGGTCACGCCGTTTCCTTTTTCATCAGTTCATCCAGAGGGATAAATCCGATGCCGTCGTACTTGATGTGGATATGCTGCCGACGCTTGCCGGTGGACTTGTCCGGTGCATCTACATAGATTGCCTGTACAAGTTCTCTCAGCGCATACGGATCAAGGGTCTCGATCCCCACATAGTTCTTGGCTTTCCGAATGAACCTTTCTACATTTTCGTTCTGTCGTTCCTGTACTTCGATTTCCTGCCGCAGGGTGATCACCTCGGCTT
>JAFQKM010000275.1 GCA_017396925.1 Clostridia bacterium | reverse complement strand
CCTTCAACCTCTATGCTCTGCTGACCCTGACCATGCTGATCACGCTGGCCATTCTGAAGTTCGACTTCGGCCCCATGCGCGGCTATGAATATCTGGCCGAAGAAAAGGGCGACATCTACAGCGGCAAGCCTGTAAAGGTCAAATATGTCAGCAAGAATGTGGCAAAGTAATCCCCTGCCGCCATACCCTTTCATCGAAATCTTTTCCAAACAAAAAACACCGCATTCGGATCGAATGCGGTGTTTTTTTACATCGGATCAAACAGGCTCAGCTGGGCCGGCCGCTTTTCTTCAAAGGCCGACATCCATGCAAAAACAGCGTCGTTGTTATGCAGAATCCCGTGTTCTGCACACAGGCTGTGAAAGAGTGCCATCAGTTCGCGGCTGCGTGGGCTGTCGAGCATATAGGCATCGCCGTACCGGCGGATATACTTTTCCTTCATGCCGGGAAACAGGCGGTCGAGCTGACGGTAGAAATATTCACGGCTCCCCTGCCGCAGAGTCAGCCCCATGCCGAAACAGATCATGCCGCGAACCCCGACGCCGGCGCAGGCTTCGACAATGGCGCGAATATTTTCGGGCGTATCGTTGATCCAGGGCAGAATGGGGCAAAGCCAGACCGCCGTGGGGATCCCGGCCGCCTGCAGCTGCCGCAGCGCCTCGATGCGCGCCTGGGTATCGCAGACGCCCGGCTCCAGTTTACGGCAAAGATCCCGATCCCATGTGGTCAGGGTCATCTGTACAACACACTTGGTGCGGTCGTTGATGGCCTTAAGCAGATCAAGGTCACGCAGCACACGGTCGGACTTGGTGATCAGCGTGGCGCCGCAGCCATATTGCAGGATCAGTTCGAGTGCCCTGCGTGTATAGCCCAGCTCCTCTTCCAGCGGCATATAGGGGTCGGACATCGAGCCGGTACCGATCATACAGGGCTTGCGCTTGCGGCGCAGTGCATCTTCCAGCAGTTCAAGGGCATTTTCCTTGACCTCGATATCCTCGAAATCATGATGCATCTGATAGCAGCTGCTGCGGGAATCGCAGTAGATGCACCCGTGCTGGCATCCGCGATAGAGATTCATACCGTTCTTTGCCGACAGGATACCTTTGACCTGTACCTTATGCATACTGCACTCCCCTTTCTGCATAGCATTTTTCTGAGCTGCGGCTTTTTTCTTGCCGGCCGGGCTGCTGTTTTAACGGACGGGCAGCTGGATCTCGGTCAGCCAGTCTTCGACATTCTCTTTGTTCCAGATGCCGTCAATATAACATTCGCGGTGGAAATCGGCCACCTCATAGCCGTTTTCGGCGGCATAACGGTAGATATAGGCATAGGCCTCACCCAGACGGTCGTAAGCGCCCTTGTGATAGATACAGATGGCCTTTGTGGCCGGCAGAATACGGAACTGAATGCGTTCATTGCCCACACCCATTTTTGTCACCGCCTGCGAATACCGCACGCGCATATCGCGCTCCTTGTGTTCGCCGTCCAGATATTCACAGAAACCGTAGTCGGGCTTGACACACTCGATATCGGGGTTGAGGCGGCGGCATTCGGTGGCGGATCCCAGCACCAGCATGCTGACATCGCTGTATTTCTCCAGTACGCGTTCCTCACTGTAAACGATGGTCTCGCCGATCTCTTTGATGACTGCCTGATACTTCATTTCGCTCTCCTCCATAAGATAATTGATGATGGAGATGCGTGCCGAAAGTTCCTGCTGCCGCTGCTGCAGTTCGATCTTTTTGGCTGCCAGCGCCTCCTGCAGCGGAAGGCCGTTCAGATGGTTTCGGATCTCATCCACCGTGAAGTCCAGCTGGCGCAGGGCCTTGATGGCAGCTGCCGTTTCCAGCTGGCTTGCCTCGTAAAAACGATATCCTGTCCATGCATCCACATGGGCCGGGATCAGCAGCCCCTCTTTCTCATAGAAGCGCAGGGCCTTGACGGTCAGCATCGACAGCTTGGAAAACTCGCCGATTTTCAGCATCTTCTCACCTCCTGTATTCATCCTAATCTATCCTCTAAGGGGAGAGTCAATGGGCGCCTCTGCTTTTTCTTTATTATAGCACAGGCCTCCCGGCAGAGCAAAAGCTCTGCCTTTTTCCCCTTCAAAAAGCAGAAGCCGCGTGAAGATATTTCATGCGGCTTTTATTCTGCAATAT
>JAFQKM010000034.1 GCA_017396925.1 Clostridia bacterium | reverse complement strand
CCATGCCCAAAACCGACCTGCCGGTAAAACATGAGATCCGCACGGTCACACCCGACGACGCCCTGTGGGCCAAGCTGCGTACCTTCTGGGATCACACCCCCACATGGCAGAATGACATCGATTCGGTCAAAGCCGTACAGGATGCCATGCTGGTGGCCGTCGCCTATGAGAATGCCGAGCCGGTGGGCTATGTGGTCTGCGGCAAAAACAACTGCGATATTGCCCAGATTGCCGTTGCACCCGACCATCGCCGTAAAGGCATCGGCACCGGCCTGCTGGCTTACATCATGCAGAATACCCCTTCCGAAAAGGTCAGCATCTCCAATGTGGACGACCGCAGCGGCACCCTTGCCGCCTTTCTTGTCCATCACGGCTTCAGGATCTCGATCATCCTGCACGAGCTGGAAAAAAGTTTATAAGACAGAAAACCGCCGCCGGGTCATTCCGGCGGCGGTTGTTTTTTATCCTTTGTATCGCTTGCCCAGCTCGATATAATGGCGGGCATTTTCGATATTGCCTGCCACCTGTGCATCGGTGGCCTCCTTGATGACCTTGGCCGGCATACCGACCACCACCGAACGGGGCGGAATGACCTGCCCCTCGCGTACCAGCGCACCGGCGCCGATGATCGAACCTTCGCCGATGACCGCACCGTTGAGCAGGGTGGCATGCATACCGATGAGGACGTTATCCCCAACCTGTGCACCGTGGACGATGGCGCTGTGACCGACCGTGACGTACGCGCCCAGAATCGTGGGGTGCCCCTCGTCGCAGTGGACAACGGCACAGTCCTGCACATTGCTGCCGCGGCCGATGACGATCTTTTCGCTGTCGCCGCGCAGAACAGCGCCATACCATACGGTGGCGCCTTCCATCAGCGTGACATCGCCGATGACGGCGGCATTCTCGGCCACAAAGGCGCTTTCGTGGATCTTTGGGGCTTTATCTTCAAAATGACGGATCATGGGGTTCTCTCCTTTTATGAAAACAGCCGCACCCGATGGGTGCGGCTGTCTGTATAAAATCAATCTTATTCCTTGGTCTTGACATCCAGAGCGATCGACAGCTCACGCAGCTGCTTGTCGTCGACAGGGGAGGGGCAGTCCATCATCAGATCGGCGGCGTTCTGCACTTTGGGGAAGGCGATGACGTCGCGGATGTTCTCGGTGCCGGCCATCCACATAACCAGACGGTCGAGGCCGTAAGCCAGGCCGCCGTGGGGAGGAGCGCCGTACTTGAAGGCATTGAGCATATGGCCGAAGCGCTCTTCGGTCTCTTCATTGGTGAAGCCCAGTGCGTTGAACATCTTCTGCTGGATCTCGCTGTTGTGGATACGGATCGAGCCGCCGCCCAGCTCGGTGCCGTTCATGACGATGTCATACGCCTTGGCACGCATATCCTGGGGACGTGTCTCGAACAGATCGATATCCTCGTCCATGGGGGCGGTGAAGGGATGGTGCTTGGCATAGAGTCTGCCGTTGCCCTCGTCGTCTTCGCCATACTCGAAGAGGGGGAACTCGACGATCCACAGGGGCTTGAAGGTGTTGGCAGGGATCATATCCAGCTTCTTGGCCACATGGCAGCGCAGGGAACCCAGCGCGTTCTGTGCCAGTTCGACGTCGGCATCGGCAACGCAGAGGATCAGGTCGCCGGCCTCGGCGCCCAGTGCAGCCTTGATGGCTTCCAGCTTCTCGGGGGTCAGGAACTTGGCAAAGCTGGAGGACATCTCGCCCTTGCTTGTCAGCTTGATCCAGGCCAGGCCCTTGGCCTTGTAGGTCTTAACGAACTCGCCCAGTGCATCGATCTCCTTGCGGGAGAGCTTGTCGCCGGCGCCCTTGGCGCAGATACCGGTGACGATACCGCCGGCAGCGGCAGCAGCCTCAAAGACCGAGAAGCCGCAGTCCCTGGCGATTTCGGTGATGTCGTGCAGCTCCATCTCGAAGCGCAGGTCGGGCTTGTCGGAGCCGTAGCGGCTCATGGCTTCCTTATAGCTCATACGCTGGAGGGGCAGCTCCAGGTCGATGCCCTTGACTTCCTTGAACAGGCGCTGCAGGAAGCCTTCGTTGACGGCGATGACGTCGTCGATGTCGACAAAGGACATCTCGAGGTCGATCTGGGTAAACTCGGGCTGGCGGTCGTAGCGCAGGTCTTCGTCGCGGAAGCAGCGGGCGATCTGAATGTATCTGTCATAGCCGGCCAGCATCAGCAGCTGCTTGTACTGCTGGGGCGACTGGGGCAGGGCATAGAACTCGCCGGGATGGACACGGGAGGGAACCAGATAGTCGCGGGCGCCCTCGGGGGTCGACTTGGTCAGAATGGGGGTCTCGATCTCCAGGAAGCCCTGCTCGTCGAAGTAGTTTCTGGTGATCTGGGTCATGCGATGGCGCAGGGCCAGGGCATTCTGCAGGGAGGGACGGCGCAGGTCGAGGTAACGATACTTGAGGCGCAGTGCGTCGTTGACGTTGACGTCGTCGAGGATCTCGAAGGGTGTGGTCTCGGCGGGGGAGTAAATCTTAACTTCTTCGGCCAGGATCTCGACATGACCGGTGGGGATCTTGTCGTTGATGGAAGAACGCATACGGACGGTGCCGGTGATGGCAGCGGTGAACTCGCTGCGCAGGGCACGGGCCTTGTCAAACAGGTCGCCGTTTTCGTTCTGATCGAATACGCACTGGGCGATGCCCATGCGGTCACGCATATCGACAAAGATCAGGCCGCCGATGTCGCGGGCGCGGGCAACCCAGCCGCAGACGGTAACGCGCTGGCCGATGTGTTCTTCACGCAGAGCGCCGCAGTAAATACGGCCGTTCTTGAAGGGATTGTTCATAGTTTTCACTGTCCTTATATATAGAGTAGGTTTTATTGTTTTGAAGCCACAGTCCAAAAGCCTGCCGAGGAGGCATAGAGCCTCGGCAGGCTGCGGTCAATGTCGGTTCTGTAAAACAGATAAGCGCTTTGCATAACGATGCCCTCTTTTCGGTATACCGTTCGCCGCGCAGAATATTACTGGGGATTAACGATCTCTCTCCAGGCAAAGTCGCCGCGGATCAGGCCCTGGATCAGGACTTCTGCGGTGGCTACATTGGTGGCGATGGGGATACTGTTGTTATCACAGCTGCGCATGACGTTGTTCAGCGTGGTCTCACCATCATATTTTACCATAGGATCTCTGAAAAGCAATACCAAGTCGATCTGGTTATATTCGATGCGGGAGGCGATCTGTTCCCATCCGCCCATGGTACCGGGCTGCACACGCTCGATCTTGAGGCCGGTGGCATCGGCGACCATCTTGCCGGTGGTGGCTGTGGCGCAGATCTTGTGCTTGGCCAGAATGCCGCAGTAGGCGATGCAGAACTGGATCATCAGCTCCTTCTTGCTGTCCTGTGCGATGATTGCAATATTCATAGGTAGTACTCTCCCCCTTATCGTGATAGATAGGTTTTGTTTTGGGTCGGACTCTTATTTTTTCAGCTTGACGCCCTCCAGCAGCGGCACACGGGTGCCCCGCAGGCGGCGGGCAATATTGGCATAAGCCACACGGGCATAGCCATCGGAAAACAGGACCAGTACCTGGCCCAGATTGCCGCAGGCAATAACATCCTGATCCTCGGGGATGACGCCCAGCAGCGGCAGACCGGCGGCATCCATGGCGGCATCGATATTGACCGAATCGCCGCGGTCGATCATGCCGGCACGCACACGGTTGACGGCGATCTTGATCTGTTCAGCGCCGCCATTCGCAAGCTGGGTTCCGATGCGCTGGGCACCGCGCAGCGAGGTGTGATCGGGTGTCGATACCACCACGGCCTGGTCGGCGCCAAGCGCAAAATCCACAACCTCCGAACCGAAGCCGGCCGGACAGTCGATGAGGATCCATGTAAAGTGGGGACGGGCGCGTTCGAGCAGAGCGCGGATCTGGTCGCCGCTGTAGCGGCTGCCCGATTCCTCCATGCCCGGTGCGGTCAGCACCCGGAGGTTTTTGACGACGGGATGCTTGACGGCCGCTTCCTTGAGGGAACACACGCCATCCAATACATCGCCCCAGGAAAAGAGCACACGGTCGCTCATGCCCAGTACGATGTCAAGGCTGCGCAGGCCGCGGTCGGCATCGATCAGCAAAACCTTCTCGCCCAGCGCACAGAGCGCCACGGCAACGCCGGCACAAAAGGATGTTTTTCCCGTACCGCCTTTGCCCGATACGACCGATAAGATGTGGCCCAAGCCTTTTCCCTCCCATAACGTCCAGATTCCGGAAAATGTGCAGTTTCGCACACTGCCCCATATATCAAACATTATATACGAAACAGCCACTTATAACAAGAAGTTTTTTGGCAAATTTGTTTCACTGATACATGAAAAACAAAAAGACCCTGCCGGGGTTTCCGGCAGGGTCTGAACAAACCGATCTTTTAATTGTGAATGGCGCCGCCTTCGGCCTGTCCGCCGTTTTCGGGCAGCTCGTTGAGGCCGAAGTATTCGTTGTAGATGGCGACGCAGACGGGGGCAACGCTGCCGCCCGAACCGGCGTGCTCGCCAACGACGCAGACGGCGATCTCGGGATCGTCATAGGGGGCGAAGGAAACAAAGACGCCGTGGGCCGAACGGCCGCTGCGGGTCTGGGCCGAACCGGTCTTGCCGCCGACCTCGATGGGATAATTGAGGAAGACCGACGAAGCCGTACCGTCTTCGGTAACAACGCCGCGCATGCCCTGCTTGACGGCCTGAATGGTCGATTCCTGCAGGTCGATCTGATCGAGCACGGTGGGCTCGATCTCTTCCACCGTTTCGGTCAGGCTGTAGTCCATGACCTTCTTGAGCAGATGGGGCTGATAGCGTGTGCCGCCATTGACGATGGTGGCAACATAATTGGCTAGCTGCACAGGTGTGAACAGATGGGCCGACTGGCCGATGGCCGCCTGCAGCACAAGGCCGCCCTGCCAATCTTCAATGGTCTCGGGAGAGGCGATCTGGCCGGGGTATTCGCCCAGTTCGATGCCGGTTTTCTGCCCCAGGCCCAGGCGGGAAGCCCAGGCCTTCAGGATATCGATCCCCATGACACGGCCAACTTCATAATAGAAGTAGTTACAGGAATACTTGAGGGCCTCCGACACATTGATCAGGCCGTGGGTGCGGCCGGTATCCTTATAGATCCAGCAGCGGGGCTGATAGTCATCCCAGTAGGTATAGCGGCCCAGATCTCGGATCTGGGTGCGCGGCGTGATGATGCCTTCTTCCAGCGCCGCCACCGAGGTGACCATCTTGAAGGTCGAGCCGGGGGGATAAAGGCCCATCGTGGCACGATTCAGCAGCGGGGTCAGGGGATCCTGCAGCATCTCATTGTAATCGGCACGATAGGTCTCGAGGCTGTAGGTGGGATAGCTGGCCATGGCCAGGATCTCGCCGGTATCGACATCGATGACCACAACGGCGCCGCCCTCGGCATCGGCGCCGGTGCCGGTACGGCTGACGGCGCCTTTGGCCCGGATGCCTTCGATGGTCTCGGCCAGCGCCTGCTCGGCCACCTCCTGCAGATCAAGGTCAATGGTCAGAAAGCAGTTGTCACCCGGCTGGGGCGGCGTGGAAACATAGCGCTGGACCACCTCGCCGGTGATGTCGGTGACCAGGGTCTCCTTGCCGTCGATGCCGTGGAGATGGCTTT
>JAFQKM010000274.1 GCA_017396925.1 Clostridia bacterium | reverse complement strand
TATTCTTCGCGCAGATCGGCAAAGCAGGAGGTATCAAAGAAGCCCCACTGCTCGGCTTCGAAATTGCGGTGGGCGCCGGGCATAATGCCCAGAGAGGCCATGGCCGCCTCGATGGCAATGGTACCGCTGCCGCAGAAGGGATCGAGCATGGTCTCACGGCCGCGGTAACGGGCGAGTTTGACCATCGATGCCGCCAATGTCTCACGGATGGTGGCCATATTGCTCTCCTGCTTGTAGCCGCGCTTATACAGGGGTGCGCCGGTCATATCCAGATAGATCTCGGCCATATCCTTGACAATGGCAAACTGGATCTGATACTTAGCGCCGTCCTCCTCCAGCCAGGACAGGCTGTACCGCTCGCGCAGACGCTCGACAACCGCCTTCTTAATAATGCTCTGGCAGCTGGGAACGCTGTGCAGCTTGGAATCGAGGCAATAACCCTTGACGGGAAATGCATCACGCTTGCCGATCATATCTTCCCAGGGAAGAGCCTTGACGCCCTGGAAAAGCTCTTCAAAGGTCTGCGCCTTGAAACGGGCCAGTTCAAACAGAACGCGCTCGCCGCAGCGCAGAATGACATTGGCGCGGGCGCCTTCAGCCAGGTCGCCGTCGAAACGGACACGGCCGTTTTCGGCAACAACACCTTCAAAGCCATTGTACTGCAGTTCATCGGCCACCAGGCCTTCGGTACCCATCAGACAGGGTACAACAAAATGATATATGGTCATAAATAACCTCTGTTCTTTCGGATTCTGTAAAACGGATAAAATGTCATACACAGTTATTATCTTACAAAATCCCTGTTTTTGCAACAGAAACCAATCAATTTATCCATATGAATTGCTTTTTCCATAAGAAAAAGCCCCCGAAGCAAAGCTCCGGGGGCCTTGGTGTTCTGTCTTACATAAAAACGTTCGGAATGGGGATTATTCCTTGGAGACCAGCAGGCCGTAGCCGCCGTTCTTTCTCTTGTAAACAACGGCGTGCTTGTTCTTGTTGTCTTCACTGTTGATGAAGAAGAAGAACTCGTGGTTGAGCAGCTCCATCTGCATGATGGCGTCTTCCACGGTCATGGGCTTGACGTCCAGCTCCTTCACACGAACGACACCGATCTCATCTTCTTCGGTGACTTCGGGATCAGGCAGGTCTACCAGAGCCATAGACATGGTCTTGGCGAAGGAGTCCTGACGCATCTTCTTGGAAAGTCTTGTCTTGTTCTTGCGGATCTGACGCTCGATGCTGTCAACAACGCCGTCAACAGCCTTGAGCATATCATCGGCCTTTTCTTCCGCACGGAAGAAGAAGCTTCTGTAATTGACGGTCAGCTCGATGGTATGTTCGCTGCCATGGAAGCTGTAAGCAACCTGAGCGTCGGCGTCTTCGCCGAAATACTTATCGAGCTTTTCGCACTTTTTGACGATATATTCCTTGCGATCGTTGTAGATCTTTGCTTTTCTTTCGTTAAACTTTACGTTCATAGTGTTCTCCTTTCCTGTGTAACAGGCAGTCAACTTAAAACTGACGTATTGCTTACTGAACCAGACTTTCTTTGCTTAAACGGCCATATGGCCTTTTTGCATTTATCTGACGCGCTTGCCGCTGATATAAACAGCCTTGGGCTTGCTCAGGAACTCGAAGGGATGGCCGGACCATACGACGATATCGGCATCCTTGCCGACAGCGATGGAACCGACGCGATCTTCGACCTCGGCAGCCTTGGCAGCGTTGATGGTGATCGAACGGATGGCAGCATCCATGTCCAGACCTTCTCTGACGCTGACTGCCGCGCTGATGGGCAGATGCATCAGAGGAACGACGCCATGGTCGGTGGTCAGAGCGACTTCGATGCCTTCCTTATACAGGACGCCAGCCGTCTTCAGGCTTCTGTTTGCTGTCTCAGGCTTGCTGCTTCCCGAGAGAACAGGACCGATGACAGGAATGACGCCTGCTTCCTTGAGCTGGCGGGCCGCACGGATACCATCGGTCGCATGGATGATGGTATAGCGGATGCCAAACTCCTTGGCGATACGGATGGCAGTCAGAATATCGTCGCATCTGTGGCAGTGGATGTGCGCGACCAGCTCACCCTTGAGAACGGGGATCAGAGCTTCGCACTTTGCGTCATACGCAGGCTCGCCGCCCTTTTCCTTCTTCTCCATGTAGTTTCTGGCCTTGGTCAGTGCTTCGCGCAGGATGGCTGCGGTAGCCATTCTGGTCTGCGGAGTCTTCTGCTTGAGGCCATAGCAGCTCTTGGGATTTTCACCGAGGGCCATCTTCATGGCGCAGGGCGCCTTGACGATCATATCCTCGATATCATCACCGCTCAGCTTGATGAAAGCCATCTCACCGCCGATGATGTTGGCGCTGCCGGGACCGACAACCGCCGATGTGACGCCGCACTCTACCGCATCCGCAAATGCGGAATCGTAGGGATAGATGGCGTCGACAGCCTTGAGCTGGGGTGTGATGGGATCGATGGCTTCATTGACATCGTTGCCTTCCCAGCGAACCGACTGTTCCATAATGCCGATGTGCGTATGCGCATCGATAAAACCGGGCATAATATATCCGCCCGCAGCATCATAGACTTCGTCTTCTGCGGGAGCTGCAGTGGCAGCATCACCAAAAGCGGTGATTACGCCATCCTTGAAATCAACATAACCGTTTTCGAATTCCTGTCCATCAGCCGTGATCAAACGGCCGCCCATGATTCTCATGCTTGCTTCCTCCTTCTTGTTTTCGACACAACTTCCTATTTACATTTTATGGAAATTATGTTATTCTGTATTCAGAACACAGCGCAAATGTCAAAGGACACCAAGATCCCCTGTGCCGCGCTTCGGCATTTGCGGTGTGTTCTGACATCGTCTTCGGGATACACCGTTCATATCTTTATCCCCACAACCCCATACTTGGCCGTCTTCTGCATATGCAAAAGGCGGTCTTTTTTTATCGGGATGCGATGCCAAAACAGCCGAAGATGATTATATACGCTTTTCTGCCAAAAGACAAGCCTTAGCGTGAAAAAAAGCGCAGCCCGATCGAACACAAGCTGCGCCTTGTTGCTTATCTTCTTCTGCGGCCGCCCGAGCGCTTATCCTTCTGCATACGCAGATCAGACATCTTGGATTCGCTGCGCTGCATAAACATGCGCAGTTTGTCTTCAAACAGGCTGTCGGCACTCTTTTCAATGGTAGCTGCCTCCATAACAGGCGCAGCAGTACCGGCAGGCGCCTGATTGCCTGCGGGCTTTGCGGGCGAGGCATTTCTCGGCTTCGGTGCAGCCTGAGGCTTTTCGGGCACAGGAAGCGCCTTCTTGATCGAAAGATTGATTCTTCCGTTCTGATCGATAGCGATCAGCTTGACCTTGACTGTGTCACCCTCTTTGATATGCTTCTTGATATCATCGACATATGTATTGGCGATCTCCGAAATGTGGACCATACCCGACTTGCCGGGCGCCAGCTGAACGAATGCGCCAAAACCGGTAATACCGGTGACCTTACCCTCGTAAATGTTACCTACTGTAAACTCCATCTGCACTTCCGTGCCCCCTATAATGCAAAGATTTATTTGCTCGAAATATCTACAAATACACGTTCGCCCGGTGCGACATATCCCAGCTTCTCTCTCGCGATCTCTGCAATATATTCTGTATCGTCAGCATTGTCAAGGATGTCCTGGATCTGGCGGTTTTCCAGCTCCTGCTGGTCGATGGCGGCCTGCAGGACGGCCATCTTCTTTTCCTTTTCCCTGATCTGCAGCTGCAGTGACACAAGTGTGAAGGCCGCATAGACGGAAAACGCCAGAATGAACAGCTTTGCAGCAATATGAACTCGTCTTGTTTTACGCATGGACCTTCTCACCTCCCGGATTCATCACATATCTTTGGATACTATAATTTTATTCCAACTTCCACAAAAAGTCAATGCCAAAAGCTAATTTCCACGCGGATATTCAAAGACTTTCTCGAAGAGTTTCAGCACTTTTTGGGCCATTTTGCCCACATTCTGTATCAGTTTGCCAAGCAGCCGCAGCAGTGCCCTGATGTATGCGGAAAAACCCACGAAATAAAGCACCAATCCCATCACCATACCGCCCGGAATATACCAGCGGATCTCTCCCCCGGCCTCCAGCAGAACCAGCAGAATAAATGCCGCCATAAAGCTGAGGCAGTAGAGAATATCAAACAGCGGCCGCAGAAAGCGCCGGCCAAAGGTATTGGGAAAAAAGGACAGCAGATCATACAGGATCCCCAACAGCAGACCCAGTGCCGCGCTGAAAATGAACACCCTGGTCTGTTCCAGCAGAACGATCTCCATCTGCCTTCCTCAGAACAGCTTGGACCAGAGGCCGCCCTTCTGCTTACGGTCGCCCACATATTCCAGCGCCGAAATGCGACCGGTCAGCACCAGCTCGCCCACATCCAGACTGAGCCGCTCGACATGCAGGTCCTCCCCTGCCGTCACCAACAGCCCCATTGTCGTCTCGGCCACCACTTCCCCTTCGTCGAAGCTCAGTACATCGGTGACCCCGGAAATGCTCAGGCGTTCCCTTCCTTCCAGAATGATATTGCCGGCCGACCCGGCAGTCCGCCCATCATCAAATGCCATAAAAACAAGGCTCCCCCTTTCATTTGCTATAAAATAGCTATGAAAGAGAGAGCGCTTTTATTCGGAAATCTCGCTGTAGAGCAGTGCGGCTTCGGCCTTGGTGACATGCTCGGGCACGGCCAGGACCTTGACCTTAACGGTGCGGGTGCCGATGGTGATCTCGATGATATCGCCGATCTTGACCTGATACGAGGCCTTGGCTTCCCTGCCGTTGACCACAACACGCTGGGTGTCGCAGGCTTCGTTGGCCACGGTACGGCGCTTGATCAGACGGGCGACCTTGAGATATTTATCCAGTCTCATATTCTACCTCCCGGAATAAAAATCATGGAAGCAGCACGGCTGCTTCCATGATCCTCTTTCTGATGGAAATTGCTTACTTGGCAACTCTGTCCTTCAGAGCCTTGCCGGCCTTGAAGGTGGGGTACTTGGACTCAGCCAGCTCGATGGGCTGCTTTGTCTGGGGGTTGAAAGCGGTGCGTGCAGCTCTTGTCTTAACTTCAAAAGAACCAAAGCCGATCAGCTGGACCTTGTTGCCCTCTTCCAGCTCTTCGGAAATGGCTTCGATCATAGCGGTCAGGGCCTTCTCGGCATCCTTCTTGGAAAGCTCTGTCTTCTCAGCAATTGCTGCGATCAGTTCTGTCTTGTTCATGGGTTGTATCCTCCAAATGTAAATTTTAAACTTGATTTATTTCAAAACAGGTCTTATTCTGCCTGTTCCTTGCGCTTGGCTTCATTCCAGAGCACGTCCATCTCTTCGAGGGTCATCTCGTCCAGCGGGCGGGCGGCCATGCCTTCCATGGCGACAAAACGGCGGACAAACTTCTGGCTGGCACGGGTCAGCGCCTCTTCGGAATCGATATCCAGGAAGCGCGCCACATTGACAACGGCAAACAGCAGGTCGCCCAGCTCTTCTTCGGCATTGCCTCTGCCTGCTACAGCCTCCATCAGTTCGCGCTTTTCCTCGTCGATCTTATCGAAAGCACCCGATACATCGGGCCAGTCAAAGCCGGCCTTCTTGGCCTTCTTCTGCACCTTCTGGGCATACATCAGCGCAGGCAGCGACTTGGCCACCTGATTGATGGTATCGCTGTAGGTCTTCTGCCCCTTCTCCACGCGCTTGATCTCTTCCCAGGTGGTCAGGACCTGCTCGGAGGTTTCGGCCTTGGCATCGCCAAAGATATGGGGATGGCGCAGAATGAGCTTCTTGCAGACGCCGTCGCAGACATCATTGATGTTGAAGGCGCCCTCTTCCTCGGCCATATCCGCATGATAGACACACTGCAGAATGACGTCGCCCAGCTCTTCACAGAGCAGGGTGTTGTCCTTCAGATCGATGGCTTCTACAGCTTCGTAGACCTCTTCAATAAAATTCTTACGAATGCTCTCGTGGGTCTGTTCGATATCCCAGGGGCAGCCGCCGGGGCCGCGCAGGATATCCATAATTTCCAACAGATCTTCAAATCCATAATTTGACTTGCTTTTAAAACTTATCATAAAACATTCCCCTTTGCAAGTATTATCGGGTATTCTGTGCGCAATTACACAAAAAAAGTTCGGTTTTCACTCTTAAAACGCCTTTACACTGCACCTTATAGCATTACAGGCGCAGCAGCTTTGCAATTTTCTGGCCCTTGGGGAGCATCAGGATCTCTTCCTTGGGCAGAGCCTTGATGGCCAGCAGCATGACCAGGTAGACAACAGCCGACATGCCGATGGTGGCAACTACGCCGATCTTACCGCCCAGCAGAGCGCTGACGGGACCATAGACAACGAAAGCAAAAACAGCCATGACCGCAGCCGAAATAAAGGGCTTGAGGAAGCTCTGGGTGATCGAAACGCCCTTGATGTGCTTCATGATGATGGCCAGGTTGATCAGCGAGATCGAGCCATAACACAGGATGGTGCCGATGGGTGCGCCGCTGATCTCGATGCCGGGTGTGCCGACCAGTGTATAGTTGGTGACCAGCTTGATGATGCCGCCGAAGATGAAGCTGATCATGGGCACCTTTTCGCGGCCCATGGCCTGCAGAATGGCATTGGTGACCGAAACCAGGGCGATCAGCAGAACGGCGGGAGAAATGATGACCAGAAGGGGCGCTGCCATCTCGACCTCATCGGGAACATTGTAATAGAGCAGCGACAGGATGGGCTTGGAAAGCACGGCCAGACCGGCGGCGCAGGGCAGCGCCAGAATACCGGTGAAGCGCAGAGCAGCCGTAATGGTGCCGGCGGCCTTGGCATTGTCCTTGCGGGCATAGGCTGCTGCAACGGCAGGAACTACGCTGACGGCCAGCGGAACGATAAAGCCCTGGGGCAGGTTAAACATCTTTACAGCCATGCCGTAGCAGCCGTAAATGAAATTGGCGACCTCTTCCGAATGGCCGACATCCTGCAGACGGTTGAGAACAACAGCCGTATCGATCAGATTGGTGATCGACAGGACCGAAGAGCTGATGGTGATGGGAACAGCGATCTTGATCAGTTTTTTGACGATCTCGCCGCTGCTTGCCGACTCGCCGCTGTCGACGGCGCCCTCGGGCAGGCCGCTGCCTGCGCGCAGCTTGACCAGAATGGTATAGAGCGCACTGAGGACCGTACCGATGGTAACACCGGCAATGGCACCCGAAACAACGATCTCCAGGCTATAGCCGCGCTGGATCAGCCACCAGGACAGCAGCAGACCGAAGACCAGCTTGCCGCCGGCTTCGATGACCTGCGAAATGGCGGTGGGCACCATGTTGGACAGACCCTGGAAATAGCCGCGGATGGCCGAAACGATGGTGACAAAGAAGATCGAGGGTGCAATGGCCAGAACAGGATAATAGGCGCGGCTGTTGCCGATCATGTTGACCAGAGGCTGGGCAAAGATGACCATAACGCCCGTGCCGATGGCGCCGATGATCATAAAGAGGATCAAAGCCACACGGAAAATACGCTTGACTTCGGTATACTTGCCCAGTGCATTGGCCTCGGCAACCATACGGGATACCGCAACCGGCAGGCCGGCTGTGGAAATAACGAATACAGCAGTATAGACATAGTAGGCAACGGTAAAGATACCATAACCGTCGCCGCCAAGAATATTGGTGATGGGAATGGCAAAGAAGGCACCGATGACCTTGACCAGTACGCCGGCAAGGACCAGAACAAAGGCGCCCTCAAAGAAGGATGCAGATTTTGTTTTCTTCAAAAGAACACGACCTTTTTATAGATTTCTTGTTATGTATATTATATGGCTTTCTGCCAGAGTACCTTTCCTTCATGCAGGATCATACAGATCTGCGAAAGACGTACATTCTGCAGATCCTGCAGATCGACCGGCCCTTCCAGCAATACGCTGTCGGCCGGCACTTCGGGCCAGACCGTATCGGCCGCGCCCTGCACAAGAGCCTGCAGCGGCTCCAGCAGCGCCAGCGGCACCAGTGTCTTCCCCACACCGTCGATAAATGTACGGGCCATGATGCGGGGCTGCACCAGACTGACCAGCGTATAGACGCCATCGCGGATGCCGACAAAACCCTCTTCCAGCACGGGATGCTCTTCCTGCATGGTGAACACACGAACGTTGTTGATCATCAGATCCATAAATACCTCCTGCGGGGAAAAGCCGCAAACAGTGGAAAGGGGAAGGACAATCGTCCCTCCCCATGATTCATGCTTCAGAATACGATCAAGACAGCTTGTGGCCGCACTTGCTGCAGAAAGCGTCTTCCTTGCTGCATTCCTTACCGCAGCCAGGGCATTCCAGCGTTGTCTTTGTATTGGCGATGGTCTCGCGGATCTCGGCGATCTTGGCCAGACGCTCGGAGATCTGGGCATACTTATCGTCCAGCTCGCCTTCGTGGCTGCAGTCGCCGACAAAGGACAGATAGCTGATCTTGCCGATTTCCTTGTAAACGGCATCGATCTCGGTATTCAAATCAAAGATCTGCAGATTGAGCTTGGTCATAACTGCCATATCGCCGGCCTTCTTGGTGGCGACATCGGCCATCTTGCCGGCCTTTTCGGCGGCAGCAGCGGCAGTTGCCTTTGCACTTTCCAGAATTGCTTTTACGTTCAGATCCATAATCTATGACTCCTTTCGAAGATGCATACGGTATTTTCCGCATACAGGGGATGGCTATGATTTGGTGCCATTATATCACTTATCGAACTAAAGTTCAATGATTTTCCAATGCTTTTAACAGTTTATGCAAACTCTGCTCGATCTTTTCCGGCCCCTGAATGTATTCGATGGGGTATTTGGGGTTGGTGATACGCTCGATGTGACCGTCTTCGTAAACCAGCTTGGTAACACCGCCGCTGCCCAAAGCAGCAACATCGCCGATCTCTTCCATCATGACGACGTTATAGCGGCACTCGGTACCCGGCTTGGCAAAGCCGGTATTCTCCAGGCCACCGGCAATATATTTCTGGCGATAGAGATAATAAGGCACATATCCCTTCTGCCCGATGATATCGTGGCAGCGGTCGACCGTTTCGGCGGCCAGCGTGCCGGTCTTGCCGAAACGCAGCGGCGCACCGCGCTTGCGTGCCATGCTGTGCAGGGTGACATTGTCGGGATCCAGCGCCACCACCTGCTCGACACTGGAGATCAGACTCTGATCATCATCGCCGGGCAGGCCGGCAATCAGGTCCATGTTGATCTGGAAGTCGGCGGTCTCGCGCGCCATGTGATAGCAATCGATGATATCCTGTGCGGTATGCAGACGTCCGACGCCGCGCAGGACCTCTTCATTCATGGTCTGCGGATTGATGCTGATGCGCCCTACCCCGCCCTGTGCGGCAATACGCAGCTTTTCGGCGGTGATGGTCTCGGGGCGGCCGGCTTCGAGGGTGAACTCGCCGAGGCTGCCCAGATCGAAATGGGTATGCACGGCATCCAGCAGGCGTGCCAGCTGATCCTCATTCAGAATCGAAGGGGTACCGCCGCCGATATAGATGCTCTTGATCTCGCGGCCGGTCTGGCGGAGGACACGGCCCATACCCTCGACCTCGCGAAGCAGGGCCTGCACATAAGGTTCGACCATGTGACCCCAGCTGCGGACGTCGTTGCTGACAAACGAGCAATAGCTGCACTTGGCCGGGCAGAACGGGATGCCGATATAAAGATCGATGTCTCTGGGGCCCATCTGCAGTTTATAGTCCCGGGAAACGGCGCCCGAACGAACGGCAAGGCTGGCCCGGCGCGGGGTGACATAATAGTCCTCGCGCAGCGAGGTGGCCGCTTCGGCCGGCGTCATACCTCGGGCCAGCATATTGCGCACCAGCTTTGCCGGCTTGACGCCGGTCAGCATACCCCATACAGGCGGCTGCTCGAGCTGAGGCAGCAGAAGCAGATAGAGGGCGCGGCGGACATATTCATTCATGGCCGGATCATCGGCGGTCATCCCTGCAGGGCAATCCAATGTATAGACATGGCCGCGGTAATCACGGGCCTCGGCAATCAGGCGGCCCTCCCCTGCCCGCAGCTCGGAGATGACATACTCCCCTTCAAATCCCTCATCCGGATTTCCCTGGCTGTGTTCTTCATCGGGAAACAGGCAGATGAGCAGCTGCAGAATGGGATTGATACGCTCGTGACCGATCAGATAAAAACGCATAATTTATTTCTTTCCGCACTTGGTCAGTGCTGTGCGCATATAGAAGTTGTTCTGACGCTCGGCCTCCAGTGTGGTCGGTGCGCCGTGGCCGCTGAAAACGCGGTAATCGCCTTCCAGATCGTGCAGACGGCAGAGGCTGTGCATCATATCGTCTTCGCTGCCGCTGGTCATATCCCAACGGCCGCAGGCATCCTTGAACAGGGTGTCGCCCGAGATCATGACATCGCCGCAGATAAATGTGCAGGAGCCGGCGGTGTGGCCGGGCGTGTTGAGAACGGTAAAGGTCAGTTCGCCCACTTCAAAGGTATCGCCGTCGCTGAGCATACGGTCGACACGGGGCATTTTGTATTCATAATCGCGGACATCCCCTTTGGAAATAACCTCGCGCAGATAGTTCCTGCGGTTGGCTTCGGGATTCTCGGGGCTGAGCAGGAGCGCATCCTTCTCGTGGATGAGCAGCTGGGCGCCGGTGTATTCCTGAATAGCAGGCGCTGCCATGACATGGTCGAAATGGGCATGGGTCAGAACGATATACTTGACCTTCATGCCGTTTTCATCGATAAAGGCCTTCAGCTTGCTGATCGAAGCGCCGGGATCGAAGAGGACGCACTCCCCTGCCTTCTCGTCGCCGACCATATAGCAGTTGGTATGGAACATACCGGTTTCAAGTACACGCATGAGCATAGCAAATCACCTTTTCTTCATCATTGTGTCGGTATCCATGATCAGAGTGACAGGGCCGTCATTGACATGGTCGATCTTCATATCGGCGCCAAACTCGCCGCAGTGGTAGGTCACACCCAGTTCGCCAAGGCGCTTTTTGAAGCATTCATAAAGCGGAATGGCGATATCCGGCTTGGCCGCACCGAAGAAATCGGGGCGGCGGCCATGAGAGCAATCGGCATAGAGGGTGAAGTTGGACACCACCAGCATCTCGCCGCCGATATCGGCCATGCTCTTGTTCATTTTGCCGTTCTCATCCTCAAAAATGCGCTGAACAGCACACTTCTCGGCCAGATAGAGGGCTTCCTTTTCGGTATCGTTGGGGCCGATGCCCAGCAGGACCAGCAGGCCCTGACCCATGGATGCACCGGGCTGGCCGTTGATCTCGATAGAGGCACGGCTGACCCTGGTTACAACTGCACGCATAATCTATAGTTTCCTTTCGGTAATGGATAAAAGTCTGAACGGATCAACGGATCTCGTGTCCGCGGATAACATCGGATACACCCTTGATCTTACGCAGACGGGAGATCAGCAGATCGAGCTGGTCGGTGCTGTTGACGCCGGCCTGCAGGGTATACTGGCTGTGGCCATCGTCGAGGTCCTTGCCGTTGAACTCGCCGATATTGAGCTTCATGTTGGTCAGAACGGTAACGATATCGGCAATGGCACCGACGCGGGTGCGGATATCGATGGTGAGGGGCGCATAGAAGGTCTGGTTCTTGCCATGGTCCCAATAGGTCTTGATCCAGCGGCCGGCATTCTCGGGGTTCTTCTGGCCGTTAATGGCATTGGGGCAATCCTGGCGGTGGACCGATACGCCAAAGCCGCGGCTGACAAAACCGATGATGGGATCGCCCGGAATGGGGCTGCAGCACTTGGCAAACTTGACGGGGCAGTTGTCGATGCCCTCGATGATGACGCCGTTGTTGGAATTGGGCTTCTTGGCCGGCTTCTGGTTCTGTGCAACGGTCTCCAGCGTCATGGGGGTTCTGGCCTTGGCCAGCTTGGCAGCCTCTTCCTTGACCTTGGCGACAACACGGGAGACCGTCACGCCGCCGTAACCGACATTGGCATACAGTTCTTCCTCGGTGTTCATCTTGAGGCGCTTGAGGATGATATCCTTGAGCTCGGGATCGGAGAAATCATCCATCAGCAGATTGACACGCAGCTCGCGCTCCAGCTCGGCCTTGCCTTCTGCGATGTTCTCTTCCTTGCGCTCACGCTTGAACCACTGACGGATCTTGGTCTTGGCACTGGTGGTCTTTACGATCTGCAGCCAGCCGCGCTTGGGGCCGGTAGAGGTCTTGGAGGTAATGATATCGACGATCTCGCCGCTCTTCAGCTCGTAGTCGAAGTTGACGATACGGCCGTTGACATGGGCGCCGACCATGTTGTTGCCGACAGCCGAATGAATGGCATAGGCAAAGTCGATGGGTGTCGAGCCCTGAGGCAGGTTGATGACGTCGCCGCCGGGGGTGAAGACATAGACCTCGTCGGCAAACATATCGACCTTGATGCTCTGAACGAACTCTTCGGCCTCGACGTCCTGCTGGGATTCCAGCAGCTGACGGACCCATGCAAAGGCCTCTTCCTTCTGCTGGCCCTTCAGGCCGCCCTTATATTTCCAGTGGGCTGCGATACCGTATTCGGCGGTATGGTCCATTTCTTCGGTGCGGATCTGGACTTCAAACGGGATACCGTCTTTGCCGATGACAACGGTGTGCAGCGACTGGTAGCCGTTGGGCTTGGGCGACGAAATATAGTCTTTGAAACGACCGGGAACGGGACGGTACTGCTCGTGGATCAGACCGAGGACGGCATAGCAGTCGCCCAGTGTCTTGACGATGACGCGGGCGGCGCAGATATCGTACAGCTCGGAGAAGGTCAGATTCTGGCCATAGAGCTTGCGGTAGATGCTGTAGACCGACTTGACGCGGGCCTTGACATAACACTCGATGCCCTGCTGGCGGACGATGTCGCCGATGGCGTGCTGGGTACGTTCGAGGAAATTGTTATACAGGCTCGAGCGCTCGCCGATATAATCACTGATCTCTCCGTAGCCGTAGGGGTCGAGGATCTTCAGCGAACGGTCTTCCAGCTCCCACTTGACTGCCTGCATACCAAGGCGGTGGGCGATGGGTGCATAGATCTCCATGATCTCCAGCGCTTTCTTGCGCTGGGATTCGATGCGCTTGAACTCGATGGTGCGGATATTGTGGGTCGAGTCGGCCAGCTTGATGATGATAACGCGGATATCCTTTGCCATGGCAATGAACATCTTGCGCAGGTCTTCCATCTGCTCTTCCTCACGGCTCTGGTAGACGACGTGACCCAGCTTGGTAACGCCGTCGACCAGCTCGGCGACCGAAGTGCCGAACTTCTTTTCGACGTCCTGGAAGGTGACTTCGGTATCCTCGATGGTATCGTGGAGGAAGCCGGCCAGGATCGATTCGGTGTCAAAACCCCATTCGTCGATGATCGATGCGACCGAAATGGGATGAATGACATAGGGTTCGCCGCTCTTGCGGCGCTGATCTCCGTGATGCTGCAGTGCATAGTCAAATGCGCCGTAAATCAGATCACGGTCTTCGGGATGATGCTCTGCGATCAGATCAACTTTATCAAGATATTCCTTTGGGATGTCGTTTCTATCCATATACTTTACCCCTTGATAACTTCCATAAGTTTTTTCAGAATACGCGAGCCGTTGATGTCGACCTTGCCTTTATATAGCAGGTCGCGGATGGCGATATTGTCGCCAACAAGCTCGTAATCGAAAATGTCAAACTCTTTAAATATATCCATGCAGATCAGGAAGCGGCCCTGATTCATGCAGCATTTGGATTCGTATTTGATGCGGCGATAGATGGTCTGGGGCATACCGCACAGCATACCGCCCGACTGGTTGGCGCGCACATGACGGAATGCAGCCACCAGATCGTCGCGACAGGGGCACAGATAGCGGGCCTCGTCGCCGCTGATATCTTCTCCTGCCACAAAGCGATGGAAAATGGACTGTGCATGGGCATCGCATCGCGCAGGGCCCTCGCTCCAGCGGATATCCTTGACCACCAGCTGAACGCTTTCACGGCCGCGGAAATAATTGATCTCGGCCGAAAAGACCAGATCGGCTTCGTCGCCGGCCACAAAGGGACAGCTGCGTGCCCCCATGCCAAACACAAAGCCATAAAAACTGTGTCCATTCTTGGAGAAGAGCAGCTTGACATGGCGGTCATGGCTGATGGGGGTGACCTCTTCGATGGTGGCGCCGGTCAGCACAAAGAGGGGCATGGGATTGCACATACCGAAAGGCTCGAGCACCGACAGGCTCTTGACGCTGTCGATGGTCAGGTCGCGCGGATCGATGACGCAGTCGATGTTGAGGCAGGGCTCCAGCGGCTCTTCCATGGCACAGCGCTCGGCGCAGGCCTCCAGGCGGGTGCGCAAAGCCTCCAGGTTCTCTCTCGAGACCGACAGGCCGCCGGCCAGTTCATGGCCGCCATAGCGCTCCAGCAGATCGGAGCATTCGCCCAGGGCTTCGTAGAGGTTGAAGCCCTTGATGCTGCGGCCCGAACCCTTGCCGCAGTCTCCGCTCATGGAGATCAGCACGCAGGGCATGCCGTATCGATCGGCCAGACGGGAGGATACGATACCGATGACACCGGTATGCCATCCATCGCCCCACAGGACCATGATCTTGCCCGAAGCAAGTGCGGGATTCTTTTCGATCTCGCCGATGATCTGCTCGTAGACGGCATTCTCTTCTTCCTGACGGCGGCGGTTAAGATCGCAGAGATATTCGGCCAGCTCAAAGGCCTCCTGCGGATCAGCGGTCAGCATCAGACGGGCTGTGCAATCGGCCTCGCCCATGCGACCCGCCGCATTGATACGGGGCGCCAGCACAAAGCTGACCGAGTTGGCCGTCAGCGGTTTGCTCTCGAGGCCCAGCTTCTGCATCAGCGTACGCAGGCCGAGATTTTCGGTATGGCGAAGGCGCTTAAGGCCTTCGGTGATGATGATGCGGTTTTCGCCGATGACCGGCATAACGTCGGCAATGGTGCCCAGCGCGACCACATCGACATATTCATCAAGCAGCTCCTGAATGGGGCGGTCCTTCTCCATGGCACAGACCAGTTTGAAGGCTACGCCGACGCCGGCCAGCTCGCGGAAGGGATAGGCGCTGTCGGCACGGCGGGGATTGACAACGGCATCGGCCTTGGGCAGCACCTCGGCACACTCGTGATGGTCGGTGATGATAACGCGAATGCCCAGGCGGCGGGCATGGGCGATCTCTTCAACGGCGGTGATGCCCGAGTCGACGGTGACCAGCAGGGTGCATCCATCGTCCTTCAGGCCCGTGATGGCTGCTTCATTCAGGCCATAGCCCTCGTTGATGCGGTCGGGAATATAATAGCGGCAGTCGGCGCCGCGGCTTTTGAGATAGCGGATCATGATCGACGTGGCGGTAATACCGTCGACGTCGTAGTCGCCATAGATGGCGATCCTCTCCCCTTTCTGAATGGCATCTTCCAGGATCTCTACTGCCTTGTCCATATCGGCGATCAGATAGGGATCGTGCAGATGATGCCAGTCACTGTCCATAAAGGCCTGCGCTTCACCGGCCGAACCGATGCCGCGCGCAGCCAAAACCGATGCCGCCAGATGTGAGATCCCAAGATCCTGCTGCAGCAGCCGGATCCGATCCTCGTCCTTTGGGGCAACGATCCATTTTTCTTTTTTCATCATAGTCGTTCGCTGTCCTTTTTTCCTGTTTTTTACACAAAACAGATACATCCGGCATTCGGATGCAGAAAAAACATCCTTTTTCCTGCAGGCCGGCCGGCTTCATTAGATTTTATGATAAAGAATATTATATCAAAATCATGCGGTTTATACAAGCCAATTCCCCCGATATGGGGATGCTTTTTCGCTTCACTTCACCCTGCTGAACAGGTTCCAAAAATGCTTCAAAGAGGCATAGCCGCATGCTATGCCTCTTTGATAAAGATGTTATAAACTTAGAGTGTGGGCTTGACGTGTGCGGGGATGGGGCACTCGTACTTGCCGCCGGTTGCCTTGACCAGCTCTTCCTTTGCCTTTGCCAGCAGTTCGGGATCGGCAATGGCCTTGGCAGCGGTCAGCGCCATGACCTTGGCGGCAACAGCATTGCCCTTGTTGGCAATAGAGGAACGGGACTGGGCGGTCATCTGCCAGCTGTGGCCGGGTGTAGCCAGCGCAACGGTTGCAACATTGCACTGGGCTGTGGGTGTGCAGTAGCTGACGTCGCCAACGTCGGTGGAGCCGGGCTGTGCCTTGTCCATGGGAACATAGGGCAGGATATCGGTATGCAGTGCAGCATCCATGGGGATCAGATCGGGATCCATGCCATTGTCGCGCAGAGCGGTGGCAACATCGGCCTTATCGGCGTCGGTAAATGTATTGCGGAAAGCCTCGGCCAGCTTGAAGTCTTCGGCATCGTATGCAGGTGCGCCGATCTCAAGGAAGGTCTCGTGCATCAGCTTTTCCAGTGTGCGGTTGTTGCAGCAGTCGCTGAGGGCCTCGTGGAAATGCATCTGCATGGTGGTGCCGGTCATCTTGGCAGCGCCTTCGGCGATATCCTGGACGCGGACGAAGATCTCCTGGGCAGTCTTGATCTTGGGTGCGCGGACGAAATAGTGGATCTTGGCCTTGTCGTGAACAACATTGGGCGCAATACCGCCGGCATTCAGATATGCGTAATGGACGCGGGCCTCGGGAACGATGTGCTCGCGCAGATAGTTGACGCCGACATTCATCAGTTCGCAGGCGTCGAGGGCCGAACGGCCCAGATGAGGATTGGCGGCGGCATGTGCTGTAACACCGGTAAACTCGAAGAAGGCGCTGATGCAGGCCAGCGAAGAAGAAGCCTTGACCTGATTCATATCGCCGGGATGCCATGTGAAGGCACAGGCCAGATCGTCGAACAGGCCGTTTCTTGCCATAAAGACCTTGCCCGAACCATACTCTTCACCGGGGCAGCCGTAGTAACGGACAGTACCGGGCAGATTGTTTTCCTTCAGATAATCGCGGAAAGCCAGTGCGGCGCCGGCGGCAGCGGCACCCAGGCTGTTGTGGCCGCAGCCCTGGCCGTAGGCACCCTCAACGATGGGCTTCTTCTCGGCGCAGGAAGCTTCCTGCGACAGCAGAGGCAGCGCGTCGTATTCGCCGAGGAAACCAACGATGGGCTGACCCTCGCCCCAGCTTGCAACAAAGGCGGTGGGAACTTCTCCGACGCCCATATCGACCTTAAAGCCGCGCTCTTCGAAGAACTTGCCGTAGAACTCGGCCGACTTGGTCTCCTTCATGCCGGGTTCGGCATACTCCCAAATGGTATCGTTGACCAGCTGGATATCGTCAAAATACTTGTCGACCAGACCGGAAATCATTTCTTTCATGCTCATGGAAAATACACTCCTTAATAAGAATCGTTGTTGACTCCATGATAGCACAGTACGATGGCAAATGCAAAAGAAAAAATCCCGCCGGCCGGTTTCTTTCCAACACGGTCTTTCCTGTCTTTCTTTGCCTGTTTTATTCAAAAAACCGGCCTTGTTGCATTCGGTTGCGGCCATGTAAAGGAAAAGCGGTGGCCTTTTTGTGCCGCTTCTGCCATAATGAAAGCAAATAATCAGATTTGTATCGGAGGTAGCTTTCTATGACATTTTCCGAAAAACTGCTCACACTGCGCCGGGATGCCGGCCTTTCACAGGAAAAACTGGCCGAAGCGCTGAATGTATCCCGTCAGGCCGTCTCCCGCTGGGAACAGGGCACGGCAATGCCCGACGCCCAGAATCTTCTGCAGCTTAGCCGTCTTTTTTCGGTTTCGGTCGATTATCTGCTGCACGATGATTTCAGGAGTGACCACGATATCCCCGCTGTCCGCCGGACCGAAGAATCTCTCCGCTCCGAAGCCGAAAAGGACCGGAATCGTCAGACGGCTGTCGCTGTTGTTCTCGGTCTGCAGGCCCTCTGCTTTTTCTGGGCAATGACCGGCTATGTTGTCTTCAACGCGTGGCTGCTGGTTTTTCCGCTGGTCACCTGCCAGTTTGTCGGTCTGCTCGCCTTTGAAGTGGCTTTCCGAAAGCAAGGCATCCCCGACCGTGGCGCCATGATCCACCGCCTGAAGCTCTATCGCATCGCCGTATGGCTGGTGTCCTACTTCCCCATCCGCATGCTGAGCTATATACCCCTGCGGAATCTGTCCTGCGGCCTCGCCAATATCTTCTATTTCCCGCCTCTGCAGGCTGCAGAGCTCCTGGTATTTATCCTCTATCTCCTGCTCTGCGGAAGCATAACCCACAGACTGACCAAGCAGATCAAACAAATGTAAAAAAAACAGCCTCTGCATAAGACAGAGGCTGTTTTTCTATATGATCATAATTTTTTCCGCATCTGAATGGCGACCCATCCGTTGGGGCGTGTGACACGCTCGGTTTCTTCAAAGCCGCATTTTTCATAGCAGCGGCAGGCGCCGATATTGAAATCAAATACGCTGAGGGTCAGCATGGAAAGCCCCAGCACCGTCCTGCTGTATTCCATAAAGGCCTGCAGCACGGCCGTGCCCAGGCCCTTGCCGGTTCGGGTCGGATCGAGCAGGAAACGTCCGATCAGGCCGGCTCCATCCTCGCTGCGGCGGATCAGCTCGATAGTGCCGATCATTTCTCCCTGCAGGCAGGCGGAAAAGATCTCGGCCCCTTCCTCCAGTCGTTTTTCGATCTGCCCGACCGTCAGCGGAAAGGCATATCCCCTGCCCGACCACTGGCGAAGAAAGTCTTCGTCTTTCCCATCGTTCCAGCGTACGATTTTCTCAATCTGCCCCGGCTGCAGTTTTTCAATTTTCATGTTTCTATCCCCCATATAAACGATCCCCCGGAAAGGACTTCCGGGGGATCTGAATTGAAATATCAATCAATTAACCGATGTTGGGCTTGATATGGGCGGGCATAGCCGAGACATACTGGCCGCCGGTCGACTTTTTCAGTTCTTCCTTGGCAGCCTTCAGCATCTCTTCGTCTTCCATAGCCATAACGGCGGTCAGCGCCAGAACCTTGGCGGCAACCATGGTACCCTTGTGGGCGATGGAGGAGCCGGACATGGCGGTGATCTGCCAGCTGTGGCCGGGTGTACCCAGAACTTCGGTGGCTACGCCGCACTGTGCTGTGGGTGCGCAGTAGGAAGCGTCGCCGACGTCGGTGGAGCCGGACATGGCCTTGTTGAGGGGCTTATAGGGCAGGATACGAGTATGCAGAACTTCATCGTCGCCGATCAGATCGGTGTCGAGGCTCAGGCCGGCCAGGTTCGACTTGACCGAAGCCAGATTGCCTTCGTTGAAGGTCTTGCGGAACTCGCGGGCCAGTGCATAGTCGGCCTCGTCAAACTCGGGGGCGCCGATCTCGTTCATGGCCTTTTCCATGACCTTGCTCAGGGTGATGTTGGGCAGGTAGTCGTAGATGGCTTCCTTCAGGTCGACTACATGGGTGGTACCTGTCATCTTGGCAGCACCTTCGGCGATGTCCTGAACGCGGGCATAGATCTCCTGCGCCTGGCTCATCTTGGGGGCACGGATGAAATAGTGGATGGTGGCCTTGTCATGTACGACGTTGGGCGCGATGCCGCCGGCGTTGACATAAGCATAGTGTACGCGAGCTTCGGGGATGATGTGTTCGCGCAGGTAGTTGACGCCGACATTCATCAGCTCGCAGGCATCCAGCGCCGAGCGGCCCAGATGGGGATTGCCGGCAGCATGGGCTGTGACACCGGTGAAGGTGAACATAACGCTGATATTGGCCAGGCTGGAGGTGGCCCATACATTATTGGTGGCCGAGGGATGCCAGGTCAGGCAGACGTCCAGATCGTTGAACAGGCCGGCGCGTGCCATATAGATCTTACCCGAGCCATATTCCTCACCGGGTGTGCCGTAGAAACGGACGGTACCGGGCAGATTGTTTTCCTTCAGATAGTCGCGCAGAGCCAGAGCAGCACCGGCGGCACCGGCACCGAGGCAGTTGTGGCCGCAGCCATGGCCATAGGCACCTTCAACGATGGGTGTCTTGACGGGGCAGGCAGCTTCCTGCGACAGCAGAGGCAGGGCGTCGAACTCGCCGAGGAAACCGACGATGGGTGTGCCTTCGCCCCAGCTTGCAACAAAGGCAGTGGGCATATCGGCCATACCGACTTCGACCTTAAACCCCTTTTCTTCAAAGAACTTGGTGTAGAACTCAGCGGTCTTATACTCCTTCATACCGGCTTCGGCAAAGCCCCAGACGGTATCGCTGACATGGATGACATCATCCTGATAACGGTCGACCAGCGCGGAGATGATCTCTTTCTTGCTCATAATGGGCACCTCTTTCTTTATGTGTTGTACATAATATAAAGTTGCTTTCCTGCGCAAACCCATTAACGGGCCTGCAAGAATAGTTTAACACAAATAATTAACTATGGCAATCACGAGAAAACTATTGTACAATATTTATAATAAGATTTATGCGCATTTCTCTGCGCGGTTATGGAGGACGATCTGTGACTGCCATTATTACCGATGTAAAATACCGTATGGCCCTTTCCCTCATCCGTGATCTTTCCGACCACGGTATCGAGGTCATCGCCTGCCACAGCGGCGAGGGACGCCCTTATGCTTTTGACTCGAAAGGCGTCGTTCGCACAGCCATGCTGCCCGACGCCCAGGCCGAGCCCGAAGCTTTTCTGCAGGCCCTGGCCGAACTTTGCCGAAGCTGCAGAGAGGTTCCCGTTGTTCTGCCGGTCGGCGCCAGGTCGCTGGCTCTTCTGGCCGGCGATATGGGCAGAAAAGCGCTGGAGGGCCTCTGCCACACCTGTCTGTCTACGGCCGATGCACTGGACCTGGCCAACGACAAGGCGCGTCTGGCTGCTCTTGCGCGTGAAGTCGGCGTTCCTGTTCCCGAAGAATATGCCATTCATTCCGACGCCGATTTTGCCGCGCTTCCCTATCCGGTCGTGCTCAAACCCCTCTGCGGTGAAAAGCAGGGCCTGTCGGCCGAGCAGCGCTATGTCATTGCCCGGGATGCTGTCACCGCCCAAAAGGCCTACGTCGGCTTTACCTTCGACGGACAGCCGCCGGTCGTTCAGCAATATATTCCCGGCGGCGGCATCGGCTATTCGGTGCTGGCCAAGAACGGCGAGATCGCAAATGCCATCTGCCACAAACGCATCCGCGAATACCCGCTTTCGGGCGGTCCCTCCACCTGCTGCGAGGTCATCGACGGTCGATTCGTTGCAGGATATGCCGCAAAACTTGTCAAGGCGTTAAACTTTACAGGCCTTGCCATGATTGAGTTCAAGCTGGATTCCGCCGGCAACCCCTATCTTCTGGAGATCAATCCGCGCATCTGGGGCACTTTCCCCCTGACCCGCGCATCCGAAAGCTCGATCGGATACGACTGGTATGCACTGGCCTCCGGTCGGTCTCCCGAAAAAATTCCGCCGAAGGTCGGTACACGCATGTATTATCTGCTCTCCGACGGACGCCGTGCGGTTTCGGTACTGAAGAAAGGCCGGCTTGGCGAATTCTTCTCTTCCATGGCCGACTGGCTGCTGCCCCGCGCCAAAGAAGGTATCTTTGAATGGAACGACTTCAAAGCCTCCAGGAATTATCTGCTGTCCTATCTGCGCAGGGGGCTGAACTGATATGCTGCTTAAAATCGATCTGCATGTCCATTCCGATCGTTCGCCCGACGGACGAAGCTCGCTGCCCAAATTGATCTCTGCTGCCAAAGCCAAAGGGCTGGACGGCTTCGCACTGGCCGATCACGATCTGCTCTCGCAGCCCATGGAAGTCGATGACTTTCTGATCATTCCGGCCTGCGAATGCTCGACAAAAGACGGCCATATCGTCGGTCTCTTTCTCTCCGAGCTTCCCCGCTGCCTGAAAAGCCGGACCGGCCATCTGCCCACGGCCGCCGAGGCCATCGACGAGATCCATCGGCAGGGCGGCATTGCCATCTGGGCCCACCCCTACGAACGGCATCTGACGATTGATGAGGCCGCAGCTGCCGCTGCCGACTTCATCGAAACCGCCAATGCACGGGCCGATTTCAAAAATACAAAGGCCAACGCCATGGCACAAGGCCTGGCCGATCGCCTAAACAAACCGCAGACCGGCGGCAGCGATGGGCACCATGATTCCGAAGTCGGCAATGCCTTTACGGAACTCGACTGTAAAGCCCGGACGCTTGACGAAGTTCGCACGATATTGACCGCCGGAGCCACACAGCCTGTACTGGTTCAGAATACCCCCCGTATCAAAAAAGGCCTTTCCCAGCTGGAAAAGTGCCGCAAACAGAAGGCCGGCCTGCTGCGCTTCTGCAAGGCCTATGCCTATATTCTCTACTGCATCATCTTAGATCTGATAAAGGGTTGATACTATGTCTATTTTAACAAAAGCCATCGGTACCGCAAAAAAGGTCAAGCATGCTCTCAAGGATGAGATCGACCGCCGTACCCCCGTATACCTTTCCCCTGTACGCCGTATCGAACGGGTCAGAACCGGCGAGCGCGTCTGTGCCATGACCTTCGATGACGGCCCTATGAACCTCCCCTGTTCGCCCGATAACCATGGCGGCAAGCCTCTGACCCTTGTTCTGCTCGAGACACTGGAGCAGTATGGCGGCAAGGGCACCTTTGATATTGTCGGCGATACTTCGGCCAACTATCCCGACGAAGCCGGCAAGCACGGCTCGGCCTCCTGGGGCGGCGTGTCTTATGACCATTATCCCGATTTCAATAAAGACGCCTGGGGCGGTGCTGTCCATTGCCCCGAACTGGTACAGCGTATCCTCGACGGCGGCCACCAGATCACCAATCACACCTATGCTCATGTCCTCTTCGGAAAAAAGCCGCTGGTTTATGGTGCACGCAAACACCTGAATACCCTGAGCGAAGTCACCGATGATCTGCACCTGCTGGACAACCTGCTGCAGAAGGACTTTGGCTATAAGATGGAATATATGCGTCCGCCCCACTATGTCGATAAGATCCACGGCGGCTTCAACAGCTATGACGCCTGCGCACTGCTGGGATATCAGTATATGGCGGCCAGCTTCGACGGCGCCGGCTGGCTCCCCTGTGCCACCTACGAGCAGGAGGTCGAAGCCTGCTGGAAACCCATCGAGGCTGCCCTCCGGGCCGATCCCGATGCCCTCTGCGGCCAGATCATCTTCCAGAAGGATGGATACAACATGGCACGCCGCACCCCCATCGCCGACGGTCTGGGCAAGGCTCTGGAGATCCTGCAGCAGTATGGCTATAAGGTCATCACCGTTAAGGAACTGGTCGAGCACTACTCTCCTTTCGAGGATCTGGGCACCGATGATGTTCTTTACCCGTCGGTCAAGCATCTGTATGACCGCGGCTATACCGTTGCTTTCCGCAACAATAAGATCCTGGCCGATACACCCATGACCCGCGGTGCGCTGGCCATGCTGTTCTATGGCAGAAAGACCATCGAACGCCGCATCGCCATTATGGAAGGCCGCCAGCGCTTCCGTGTATTGGATGTCAAGCCCGGCCATCCCTACAGCGGCGCCATCAGCAAGGCCCTTGAAGAAGGGGCTCTGGCCATGGAAGGTGGAAAATTCCGCCCCAATGCCCCGCTCGATCTCGAGACCTTCAACAGCTTCTGCCGCAACGTCTATGACAGAACCATCGAGATCCACGGCGATCTGACCCATGGCAATGTCATCCATGCACTTGCCCGTCTGGAGGGCCTGGAAGGCTGATCCACAACAATCAGGACTGCATAAAAGCCCCGTGACTTCGCGTAAGTCACGGGGCCTTTCT
Source organism: Clostridia bacterium (assembly GCA_017396925.1). Taxonomy (GTDB): domain Bacteria; phylum Bacillota; class Clostridia; order Oscillospirales; family Butyricicoccaceae; genus RGIG1902. Next base: position 4,847 of record JAFQKM010000274.1, on the reverse strand, counting down.
TTTTATTCTCTGTTTTTTCTCAAAAGGAAAAGGCTCCGGATTTCTCCGGAGCCTTTGGAAGCTCTATGATGGTTTTTAATTTACTTAACCATGTTTGCAACTTCTTCAGCGAAGTTGTCTTCCTTCTTAGCCAGACCCTCGCCCTTTTCGAAACGGACGAACTTAGCGATCTTGACTGTACCACCCTGCTCAGCAGCAACCTTATCGGCATACTTCTCAACAGACATCTTGTTCTCCTTAACGAAAGCCTGGTTTGTCAGGCAGTTCTCTTCGTAGAACTTGTTGATACGGCCAGCGACGATCTTCTCAGCAACGTTGGCGGGCTTGCCTTCGTTGATTGTCTGAGCCATCAGGATTTCCTTTTCCTTGGCCAGAACGTCAGCGGGAACGGATTCCTTGTTCAGGTACTGGGGACGCATAGCAGCGATCTGCATGCAGATGTCCTTACCCAGCTCTTCGATAGCAGCGTTGCCCTTCAGGTTCTCGGAAACTTCCAGACCAACCAGAACGCCGATACGGCCGCCCATGTGAATGTAAGCAACATTCATGGTGCTGTTGTCGTAACGCTCAAATCTTCTGATGTTCATGTTCTCGCCGATTGTCAGGATCTTCTCGCGCAGCATCTCGACAACGGTCATCTCGGAGCCAACGTACTTGCACTCCTTCAGAGCCTCGACGTCAGCGGGAGCATCTGTCATAACGACTGTAGCAACACCAGCGCACAGTTCCTTGAACTGGTCGTTCTTAGCAACGAAGTCTGTCTCGGAGTTGATCTCGACGATAGCGCCAACGCCGCACTCCTTGCAAACTGTAGCATAGACAGCGCCTTCAGCAGCGATTCTGCCAGCCTTCTTTGTAGCGGCAGCAAGGCCCTTCTCGCGGAGGATCTCGATTGCCTTCTCAAAATCGCCGTCGGACTCAACAAGAGCCTTCTTGCAGTCCATCATGCCGACGCCTGTCTGCTCACGCAGCTTCTGTACATCCTTTGCTGTAAAAGCCATTGGTATGTTCCTCCTAAAAGTAATAGTGTTGTTTTAGTTAAGATTAAGCCTTGACAATCTCTTCAGCTGTCTTGGACTCTCTCTTCTGGGGAGCTCTGGGAGTTGTATCAACCTGCTCGGAAGCTTCAACTGTCTCGTCGGAAACGGACAGCTGCTCGCCCTGGCGGCCTTCGATAACAGCGTTAGCCATAGCCTGTGCGATCAGCTTGATAGCGCGGATAGCGTCATCGTTGCCGGGGATGACATAGTCAGCCTCGTCGGGATCGCAGTTTGTATCGACGATAGCAACAACGGGAATACCCAGCTTCTTAGCCTCGGCGATAGCGTTCTTTTCCTTGCGCAGGTCAACAACGAACATAGCAGCGGGCAGCTCCTTCATGTTCTTAACGCCGCCCAGGTACTTCTCCAGCTTCTCAGCCTCGAGCTTCAGCTTGATGACTTCCTTCTTGGGCAGCAGATCGAATGTGCCGTCCTCGGCCATCTTGTTGATCTGGTTCAGGCGAGCAACGCGCTTGCGCATTGTTGTGAAGTTTGTCAGCATACCACCCAGCCAACGAGCGTTGACATAGTACATACCGACGCGCTCAGCCTCTTCCTTAACGGCATCCTGAGCCTGCTTCTTTGTGCCGACGAACAGGATGGAACCGCCTTCAGCGGCTGTGTCACGAACGAAGAAATAAGCTTCTTCCAGCTTCTTAACGGTCTTCTGCAGGTCGATGATGTAGATACCGTTTCTCTCCATGAAGATGTACTCTGCCATCTTGGGGTTCCATCTTCTTGTCTGGTGGCCAAAGTGTACACCGGCCTCCAGCAGCTGCTTCATAGAAATTACCGACATTTTAATGTCCTCCTTTGGTTTTTCCTCCATTGCGATCATTCACGCCCGCGGCCGCCGCCTGGCGACGACACCTGCAGCCGAGTTCCGCAATGTGTGTAATATGGGCTTTGCCCAAACATTAGCTTATGTAGCATAGCACAGATCTTTCCGTAATGCAAGAGAAATTTTACAAAAATCTCTTTAAAACTCCAGTCTGCGCAAAAAGCCCTGCTGCTTGCGGCGGATACGCGCCGCTTCCTGCGGCGACACTGCTTCAAAACACAGCTTGCCGCCGGCCTGTTTCTGGGCCAGCAGGGGCAGATCGGCCGTAATGACCGTGGCGATCTTGCTGTAGCCGCCGGTGGTCTGACGGTCGGCCATCATGATGATCGGCTTGCCCGAAGGCACCTGTACGGCGCCCATGACGATGCCGTCGGAGATGATGTTGCCATCGCAGCCTTCGGCATATTCGATGGCCTTGCCATCCAGGCGGTAGCCCATGCGGTCGCTTTCCTGGGTGACGGTATATGCATTGCTGAGGAAGGTCTCGATGCCCGCTTCGGAGAAGCGCTCCTGCTGGGGGCCGAGGACCACGCGGATGGGGCGGTCTTCCAGCGGATAACGCCAGGTGTCGGGCTCGTAGACGCGCTGGTCCATGAAGGGCAGCCAGCTTACCGGGTTGCGCAGAGGCAGCTCATCTCCGGTCTGCAGCTTGCGGCCTGCAACGCCGCCGAAGCCGCCCTTTAAATAGGTGGAACGGCTGCCCAGTACAGGCTCGATGGCAAAACCTCCGCTGACGGCCAGATAGCCGCGGAAGCCTTCCCTAACGGCGCCGATCTCCAGCACGCTGCCGGGCGCTGCCGAATAGGCGCGGGCCATCTCAACAGGCTGTCCATCCAGCCGGGCCTCGAAACGGCCGCCGCACAGCGCAAAGGCGCAGCCGGTTTTAAACTCCAGTGTGGGACCCATGAAGGTAATTTCCAATGCACCCTCATCGGGTTCATTGCCGGCCAGCAGATTGGCCAGATTTAAAGAATAGCGGTCCATGGCGCCGCATACGGGAACGCCGAACTGCTGGTAGCCATAGCGGCCGCCGTCCTGCAGGGTGGTCAGCAGACCGGGAGAAATAACCTTGATCATGCGTTCTCTCCCCTTTCAATGGCTTTGTATTCTTCTTCGGTGATCGGCTTGAAGACGACCTTTTGGCCGGCCTTGAGCAGGAAGGGCTCGGCACGCTCCATATCAAAGAGCTTATAGGGTGTGCGGCCGATCAGCTGCCAGCCGCCGGGCGACTGGATGGGATAGACGCCGGTCTGTGCGCCGGCAATGCCCACCGAGCCGGCCGGAATGGCGGTACGGGGCGTCTTCAGACGCGGGGTGGCAATGCGCTCGTCCATGCCGCCCATATAGGGGAAGCCGGGTGTAAAACCCAGCATATAGATCAGATACTCTCTGCCGCTGTGGATGGCAATGACCTCTTCGGGGGTCAGCTGATTGTGGGCACAGACATTCTCGAGGTCGGGGCCGTATTCGCCGCCGTAGACAACGGGAACAACAACCGTCTCGCCCTCCGCATCGGCAGCTGCATCCTGTGCATTGGCCGCTTCATGGATGGCAGCCTCCAGCCTGCCCATATCGAGCAGGATGGGATCAAAATGAATGGTGACGGCGCTGTAGGTGGGCACCAGCTCGCTGATGCCGGGCAGGCCCATTTGAGAAAAACGGGCCGCAAAACCGCAGACGGCCGCATTGACCGCAGGTGAGATCTCCTGCGGGAATACGACGGTCACGGCGCAGTCGCCGCAGTAACGGATATCGTATTTCATCTGCCCAGGACCTTCTTCATGTTGGCAGCTTCGACATTTTCCTTCTTCAGTTCGTCACGGATCTTGCGTACAAAGGCGACCGCCGCTTCATTATCGCCATGGACACAGACCGACTTGCAATTGAGCTTGAGGATATTGCCGGTGTAGGTGACGACCTCGTGGTCGCGAACCATACGCAGTACGCGCTGGCAGGCGATATCGCCGTCGTGGATGACCGAGCCTTCCAGCTTGCGGTTGACCAGGCTGCCGTCGTCGTTATAGGCACGGTCGGCAAAGAACTCGCTGACATAGCCGATGCCCAGCTCGCCGGCGGCCTCTTCCATCTTGCTGTTGGGCAGACCGAGCAGCAGCATCTGGCTGTCGAAATCGCGGATGGCCTGGGCCAGTGCCATAGCCATTTCAATGTCGCGGCCGGCCATGTTATAGAGTGCACCGTGGGCCTTGAGGTGCTGCAGCTCGCCGCCAGCCGATTTGACAAAGGCATAAAGGGCGCCCAGCTGATATTTGACAAAGGTATAGGCCTCTTCACGGGTCAGCTTCATATCGCGGCGGCCAAAGCCCTGCAGATCGGGGAAACTGGGATGGGCGCCGATGGCAGTGCCATGCTGCAGCGCCATGCGGACGGTCTTTTCCATAACCATGGGATCACCGGCGTGATAGCCGCAGGCTACGTTGACCGATGTGACATGAGGGATGACCTCCTCGTCCATGCCGATCTTATAGTTGCCAAAGCTTTCACCCAGATCGGAGTTGAGGTCAATGCGCAGGATATCAGACATAAAAAGTGCCTCCTTACAGACTTTTGTATTTGAATCAGTCATACGGCACAGGGCCGCTATATTTTATTATAGTATAGCACTGTTTTGATAAATGGAAAAGTCAAAAAACAATAAAAAAGAGCCTTTCGGCTCTTTTTCTGTACTCCGTGCTATTTCCCGCGCAGCCTGGGCCGCGCACTGCCCGGACGCTCGGTTTTGATATCGGCCCGCACCAGAATAAGGTCGGCGCCGATCTTTTCGATATCGGCCCAGCGGACGACCTTGTCTTCATCCCTGCCCAGCAGGCCGAAGAGCCGCAGTCTTCCGGGAATAACGATCGACCGCACGCTGCCCGTTTCGATATCGACCTCCACATCCCCTACATAGCCCAGCCGTGCGCCGTCCCGCAAATTGATGACTTCACGGCAGCCCAGATCGTATACTC